>JAYSPO010001112.1:0-15141 GCA_043722015.1 Candidatus Kuenenia sp.
AGCAACGGCATTACAGACGCCCTGTTCTGACAGGATAGCGATGTAGTCCAGGGGTTTCCTGCGAAGATTTGATCAACACGAGTAATTGAACAGCAGAGACCATTCATGATTCTCGCCGACACCGACCACTTCCGCCGCGTCTTCTGAAGGTTCGCCTGTGTCGGGTGCAGTCGCGGATGATTGTTAAAGTAGGTTCATTCTGCCGGAAAGAACTGTGTTTGGTATGTCATTTCTGCGGGAAAGGACTTTCGCCGCAAGGCGAACCGCCATGGGTCGCACATCCGCTCCACGTCGCCGCGTGGCCGTCTTTTCGACCGCGACTCGTCGCTGGTCGCGGCGTGGCCGCGAAGTCCTGCTCGGCAAGCAGGACCTACCGAAATCGGCGACTGCACCCTCTAACGCTGGATAAATGATGACGGAGAATTTTGCGACTGTGCCTGCGGTCTGGGTGCTGATCTTTGATCGTTATCCGACGGATGTTGCGTCCGGGGAATCGCCGGAGTCCCATTGTACCGGAGGGCTGACGCCCACCGCTCGCCAGCAGGGCGAAGACGCGTTTGTTCGGCTTGATCTGGAATCAACGTGTTTTGAACAATTCCTGCTGCAGGATGTCCGAAGCAATATTTTGGCCGACGCCGTCTTTGGCGGTGAGCCAGCGTTCCGGAACCTGGCGGAAGTGATGACTGCGGTCGGTCAGACGGCCAGCTTCGTGAGCGTGACGGCTGAGGGTGTGTTGTTGACAGATCATGCGGGCAGCAGTGCGATGGAGTCATTGCTGCGCCGTTGCGGGATGCCGCTGCTGGCTGCCTTCAGCAATTGTGACGCAGCAGCGTCTGCTGGCGACGGCACGCACGACGCGGATCGTGCGTTGCTGGCGAATCTGGTCTGGATGGAAGCGCCGATTGCGTCGTCTGCAAACGCGGCGAACGCGGCAAAGAAGATACTCGATGTTGTGTTCAGGCGTCGGCAATCCTGTTCTGTGCAGGAAGGTCATAGTCCGGTGCTGATCGTGACTTTTCGCACGGGCGATGATCACGATGTGCGTGAACCTTTGAAGTCCGGGGTCGCAGAAGATCGGATGCATGTGCCGTTATGGATACAACCTCATACAGGTCATGCCTGCCGCGTCCAGGCATTAGCCGGCAGTTTTGATCTGCTGCCGACGATCGAGACGTTCCTTGGAAGTGCCGGTGCGTCTGATGAAGCCAGTCCGCCTGATGTGGCTCAGATTGCAGATTCGTCGGAACGTGTGGTCGCGGTCGCACAGCAATTATCATCAGATCCGCAGAGCCTTGCGTTCCTCTGTGGTGCGCCACAGGTGTGTCCGGATCGTCTGCTGAAGCTGCATGGCGACGAATGGAAGGGCGCACGAACGGAAGAATTCCTGCTGGTGATTTCCGAACGCAGTCAAGCGGAAACTGAAAAAACCGAAAGCGACGGTGACGACTCCGAAGAACCATCCCGTCGCCTGTTTGTGAAACCTGAGGATCGCTACAACATCAATGATGTGAGCGGAACTTACGCCACTGCGGCGGAAGAACTTGCGCGCCTGATGAATTGACTGACGACAGGTTATGGGCTCGCAGGAGTCGCGTTGTTGTCCAGGGTTGTTCCCAGCACAAGTCCCACGGCACCACCGATCAGCAGAAATCCACCGACATTGGATCCGATGAAATTACCCACCTGGTTGCCCCCCCCCGTTCCATTCTGGCCGCGAACTGTATCTTCATCAACCACGATCGCGATATTTTCAACAGCAGCCGGTGGAGCGGTGTCTGTGCCCCACAGTCGGACAGCTTGCTGTGTGGGTCCGATTTTGATGATATGAGCCCCGTTTCGGAGACCCTTCACGGTGAATTCGCCCTTTTCATTGCTCATCGCCGTCGCCACGACTTTGTTTTCGTGGAGTACGTTGACTGCAACACCGGCAACTGGCTGAGCTGTCGTATTGAGAACTGTGCCTTTGAGTAATCCGGCGGCATTCAACGCGACGTCGGATGAACGGATTTCAACAGGTTCACCAGCCATTACGGGGGAACCCACGGTGAGTAGTCCTGCGAGCAGAAGGCAGGTACCGTTTCGCAGTGATTTTACAATCCAATTGTGTCGCAGGTTAAGTCGCATGGTTGTGGTTACTCTCCAGGCATGACCAGATACGGATTCTGTATTCTGAATCGGTAGATGTGGTCAATGTCTGTAGCGGAAGTGTCCCATGATGCCGCACATCGCAGGCTTCCGCAGGAACGGATTTGCATTGTGAGCCATTTATGGCTTGAACCAATTGGACAGACTATGACGCTTCGCGAGGATTTCGCAGATTGCAACACGATGGCTGCACAGAATGAATCACTGGCCAACTGCTGTTGCGAAGTCCTGTACCTGTATTTTCCGAATCCTGAACGGTAAGCTGTTTTGATTTCGGAATTCCCCGTGGTATGTCACCGATACACGGCTATGTCCTGAAAGTGTTCCCCGTATATTCGAACTTTACGTTCGGACCTTTTCGACGCTGAAGGCAAATGGATGAACGCCGAAGAGATTTTCAGCGCAGCGGTCGAGCTGTCATCCGAGCATGAACGGCGTGAGTATATCAGTCGGATGTGCCCCGACGAGGCATGCGCTGCAGAAGTCGAATCGTTGTTGAAAGCGCACGATCAGGCCGGGTGTTTTTTGCAGGACCCTTTTATTCAACTACCGGAATCGGACACGATGGACGAAAGTTCGGAACAATTTCCGGACAGGTCCGCCACGATGCTCGGTCGATATCAGGTGATTCGGCGACTTGGTGTCGGCGGAATGGGTGAAGTCTATCTGGCCCGCGACACGCAACTTCAGCGTGACGTCGGGATCAAGGTGCTTTCACAGGTCCATACCAGGAGTTCGGCATGGCTGCGTCGTTTTTATCGTGAAGCCCAGATCGCAGGTTCCGTGAATCACCCGAATATCCTGACAGTTTATGAGATCGGACAGTCGGACGAAATTCATTTTATCGTCACGGAATACATTGAAGGCATCACACTGCGAGACCGACTGGCCCGTCAGCCCATGACGCTGCCGGAAATTCTGGAGACGGCAAGTCAGACGGCGGATGCGATTGCGGCAGCCCACTCCGCGAGCATTGTCCATCGCGACCTGAAACCTGAAAACATCATGATCCGGAACGACGGACTGGTCAAGGTGCTGGATTTTGGGCTGGCGCGTTATATTGATCCATCCGACAACATGCATCTGACGCCGGATCAGGTCCGCGATGGCGAAGTGCCTCGCTTCATCTCAATGCCTGGCAGTGTAATGGGTACGATTCATTACATGTCGCCTGAACAGGCCCGCGGTCTGGCTGTTGATACCCGCAGTGATCTCTTCAGTCTTGGAGTTGTGCTCTATGAGATGCTGATGGGGCAACAGCCGTTCATCGGAGCGACTTCAACCGACGTACTGGTTGCGATCCTCGAACGGGATCCACCGCAACTTCTGAGTCATAAATTCAAGCTGCCTGCCGAACTCGAAACGATCGTCACCAAGGCACTCCGCAAGGACCGTGATCTGCGGTACCAGACCGCCAGAGACCTCTGTGGCGACTTGAAAAAAGTTCATCAGAGCCTGACAGGGCACTCGGGATCGGGCGTTGCCCGGATCTCGGCAATCCAGAAACCGTTGTCAGCTGAAGCGATTCTGAAGGTCGAAAATTATCGAGCCGACGACAGGCAAATCGATCGCGATGATGACATTCCTGAGGTCCGCTATACATGCTCCGGCAATGTCAACATTGCCTACCAGGTTTTCGGTGATGGCGATATCGACCTTGTGTTTGTGATGGGCTGGGTCTCGCACCTGGAGTGGTTCTGGAAAGAACCGTCGTTCGCCCGCTTTCTCAGGCGGCTGGGAACGTTTGCGCGGGTGATTCTGTTTGACAAACGCGGGACCGGACTTTCGGATCGCGTCCCTATTGATCAGCTTCCAACTCTCGAACAGAGAATGGACGATGTTCGTGCAGTGATGGATGCCGTCGATTCTCAGCGCGCTGTGCTGTGTGGCATTTCGGAAGGGGGACCCATGTGTGCCCTGTTTGCCGCCACGTATCCGGAGAAGACCATTGCACTGACGATGATTGGCTCTTACGCACGTCGATTGTGGGCTGACGACTATCCCTGGGGCGTCCAGGAGGAATATCGCAATCACTTTTTCGAGGAGATCCGCCGAAACTGGGGCGGTCCGGTGGGCATCGAAGACCGCGCGCCGAGTCTGGCGTTTGATCCGGAATTCCGCCAATGGTGGGCGACGTATCTGCGCATGGGGGCAAGTCCCGGAGCGGCACTGGCTCTCACGCAGATGAATGCTCAGATCGACATTCGTCCGATTCTGCCCATGATCCAGGTGCCGACGCTGGTGATTCACCGCACGGCAGATCGTTGCCTGAAAATTGAGGAAGGCCGCTTTCTTGCCGAACAAATCCCTGACGCTGAATTTGTGGAATTGCCAGGCGATGATCATCTGCCGTTCGTCGGAGATCAGGATGCCATCCTGGACAGTATTGAATCGTTTCTGACCGGTGTGCTGCAGGTGCCGGAAGTCTTTCGAGTGCTGGCAACCGTGCTTGCAGCAAAAGTGGTACTCCGTGATTCAGCCGTGCGGCAACACGTCGATCCAGCGGATCAGATCAGACGCTGGACGACTCATGTCGAGCGTGACCTGGCATTGTTTCGAGGATCCCCGGTTGTATTTTCAGGCGATCACTTTCTGGCAACATTTGACGGCCCGACACGGGCGATTCGCGCGGCCATTGCGATCAGTGACTCGGCACGCCGGATGGGGTTGAGCCTTCAGGCAGGGCTACATATCGGCGAGTGTGATGTGAAGGGGCAGATAATTCGATGTGTTCGGCGAGCGTGGGACGTGAGTCACCGGATGCCGGAATCTGTCACACCTGTTTGTCAACAGGACGCAGTGTGATTGGTTCCTGTAGTCCGGTGATTGCGTTCAACCCGGCCAGATGCGCGGGGGGCAAAGTGTGTTGGTAACCGTTCACGCCTCAGAACGAAACTTAGGCAAGCAACCACAGATAAACCCAAATTCACACAGATAGAAATTAACAGTCAATCTGTGTTCATCCGTGTCCATCTGTGGTTTAAACTGTCATTCTCGAAATGTCGTGAAAGGTTACGTGTGTTGCTGGCTTAAATCATCGCGGATCACAAGCTGGCATCGGCAGTGGTCGAGTTCTACAATCTCGCCGCTGACATCGGCGAATCAACTAAACCTCGTTGACAATGAACCCGAACAAGTCGCGGCTCTGAAGTCCGGACACACAGAGTTGCTGAACAACGCCGAGCTTTCGGGCATCCTTTGCGGGTGACGTAAGAGTTTTTGATACGACATGACAAGCTGGAAGCTTATCCCACGATTGAAACACCATGAAACACAAACTCCCGATTGTCACATTCTGCTTCGCGGCATTGTTTGTCACGTCAGATGAAATCGAAGTCAGAGCTTCGGAACCACCAAAGCCGGTGAAGGTGTTCATTCTCGCGGGCCAGTCCAATATGGAAGGGCAGGGCATCATCGCGGCGGATCCCAATCGCAACGGCGGCAAAGGGAGCCTGGAATATCTCGTCAGGGAGCCGAGCACTGCGGCGCGTTTCGCGCATCTCGTTGACACGAACGGGAAATGGATCGTGCGCGACGATGTCTGGATTTCGTATCTTGAGCGACAAGGAGCGCTCACGGTAGGCTATGGTCCGAAGTCGGACCGCATCGGCCCGGAGCTGGGCTTTGGCTGGGTGATGGGCGAAGCATTGGTCGAACCGGTTTTGCTTGTCAAGTGCGCGTGGGGCGGAAAGAGTCTTGCGGTGGATTTTCGTCCGCCAGGTTCGGGGGAAATTCCGTACTCGCTCGGCGAAAAACAGGATGCTGAAATCGCCGCTGATCCCGACATCGTCGGCAAGTATTACCGTGAGACGCTGACCCTCACGAAGGCAGCGCTCACCAAAGTGAAGGACCTCGTGCCTGGTTCCGACGGCCGGTACGAACTTGTCGGATTCGGCTGGCATCAGGGCTGGAATGACCGCATCAACGATAAATTCAACGCCGAGTACGAAGCGAACATGGCCAATTTTGTTCGCGACATTCGCAAAGACCTGGGCGTGACTGCCTTGCCGTTTGTGATCGCCGAGACCGGCATGACCGGCCCGGAAGAGAAACACCCGCGAGCTCTGTCGCTCATGAAGGCCCAGGCCGCCGTCGCTGAGCACCCGGAGTTCAAGGGCAACGTCGCCTTCGTTGGCACGAAAGCATTCTGGCGTCCTCAGGAGGAATCACCGAGCGGGCAAGGTTATCACTGGAACACAAATGCCGAGACCTATTACCTCATCGGCGAGGCGATGGGGGAAGCGATGAAGAAGTTGTCCGGGCGCGAGTGACTTCCGCCGATCTGCCGCCTCTCCAGTCTCGCCATGCTTCTGAAGCGAGAACTCAACAAGGACGCCGCCAATTTTAGGGTGGCCGGGGCTGGACTGAGCGCAGCGAAGGAAGCCCCGGCGAGCAAGCGTGACAGCAAGAGAGCCTGTTGCACCAGTATTTTTTGATTTCGTTCGTACTTCACTCCAACCCCGCCACACGGTCGGTTGGCATATCATGATCCAAAAACTCCTTCTCAAGGACAATTCCTTTAGACAATTCGCCATGCGGGATTTGTCTGAACCGTGTTTCATTGACTGTCTCCTGCAGAAGGCTGTAGGAGGAGAGAGGATGTTGTTCCTCATAAGCACTGATGTGCAAGTTATTTGGTGAAATTCGTTTAACGGCAAGCCGAAGGCGTGAGTGTTTCATTGGATCGCCGACGCCTTCGGCTTGCCGTTAAACGAAAAAACTTCTGCATCAGTGCTTACTGCACTGGTTAACTTTCCCCCGAAGGACAAGTTGATGCGAAACCTTGCCAGAGTCGCGCTGCTCATTGGAATCATAGTCTCCGCAGCAACTGTGAGCGATCGGTGGCTATTGGCAGATGAAGGCGCGAATGTCAATGCGACAAAGCCGGAGCTGCTGCCTATCGTCATTCGCGTTACGACGGCAGACGATGAACCGATCGAAGGCGCAGTAGTTCGGCCATACGGAATGAGAACTCGCGCGGAACGTGCCAGTCACTATGGATGGAATCCAAAATCGCACGGACTAAATGAAGACCTTTTTTCGGACGCTGAAGGCAAGGTCGAAATCTGGTATCCAAAGTATGTGACAGAGCGTCTTGAAACCGGGGAGATCTCGCTGCTGGTCGATCACGAGGAGTTCAAATCGGTCACGCAGGATTCCCCGGTCGATAAGGGACCGATTGTCGTCAGGATGACGCGAGGTCGTCGTTATTCTCTGCACGCGATTAATGGCACAACTGATGAGCGGATTGTCAAGAACCTCTTTTGTGAACTGAGTGGAGGCGCAGGGACAAATGAATGGCGGTTGCTTGACGATGGAACACTGCGATCTCGAGCAGTAGCATTGGAGCGGGACTTTCTGCGCGTGATCTTTCTTCCTGATGATGGGCCAGCCATGTTCAGTTCGCCAGTGTTTCTGGGGAATCAGCCGGAACTGATTCGCGACTGCCACTTGCCGAATATTCCCGTCGAACCTGGACGACATATTCACGGGATTCTCGATGACGCAGTGCCCAGACCGATCAGGAATGGCCACGTCGTATTGAAAGCAGTGAATACGATTTCTCGCAAGGATGCCGATTCGCGACTGGCCTGGAACGACTGGGCTCCGATCGATGCTGAGGGCAAATTTCATTTCGATTCTGTTCCGCGTGACAGCATTGTCATGATTGTTGCGGTCTGCGATGGTTATCTTTCGTCAGCCGCGATTCCGGAAGAATTAGAAGCTGCGGGAATTGAAGGTGAAGATGCTGCGGCATTCCAATCTGCCAGCATGATTCTTCCGCTTGTCATTCGCCTGAAAGACGACTTGGACAACTGGACGGTGCCGATGCTGCCCACGGCGACCTGTCGTGTCACGGTTCAGGATTCTGAAGGCTCACCATTGCCGGGAGCAGATGTTTACTCAAATCCTAACCAAATGTTTCCCGGCATCGGATCAAACATAGTCGGAGATGGTCACAGTAGCGCGAAGAGATACAAGCTGAGCGTGGAAGAACAGAAGCGGCTCTTCTTATTCCAGAGTCGGGATGAGATGCGACAACTCGGAGTCCGAATTGACTTCCGCAATGCCTACTCCCGGACAACGGATGAGAACGGAGTAGCTGTCCTGCACACGCTGCCTGGCGGCCAATCATTGACTCACAAAGAACATATCTCTGTGGAGCATCCAGAATATGAAATACCAACGTCTCCCGAACAGCCAGTCCACAGGGTCGTTCAAGTCGAGCTGCTTGCCGAAGAAACAGCAGAAATCACGATTCGAATGCAATCCAAGGGTACAGACTCGATCGGGCTGCGGTGAGAAATGTGAGATCGAGCTTCGTGACTGGATGGCTCGCTTGTGATCACGGTCTGATTGCACAGGGAAAGGCAGGGTGGCCGGGGTTGGAGCGAGGTACGAGCGAAACCCCGGCACGGCGTGGAAGACTGGTGGCCAGAGGTCCGTCTTCGGCAAAATCCACGCCGGGGTTTCACTCACTTCGTTCGCTCCAACCCCGGCCACCCAGAGGCGAATCGCCATGACCGGGTCTCGATAATCTCAATTCGACGGAATTCGTCCGGTAGATTCTCAAGGGAACGCCGTCTGCTATGATCAATGCCCAGGCGACAGGAGTCGTGCTCGACTCAGAGAGCCAGGTTACGGGAATATCACAGAATCGGCCAGAATCGGCCGGGGAAGACTCATGGCGGAAGAGAATCAGAAGGACGTCTCTGCAGAGGCAGTTGACCTGCTGCATACGGCGTATGGTCAACTGAAAGAGCAGATTGGCAAAGTGATTGTGGGTCAGGATGAAGTGCTTGAGCAATTGCTCATTGCACTCTTCAGTCAGGGACATGTCCTGCTGGAAGGTGTCCCTGGGCTGGCGAAGACATTGATGGTCAGCACACTGGCACGCAGTCTGTCGATGAATTTCTCTCGCATCCAGTTTACGCCGGACCTGATGCCGGCGGATATTACCGGCACGGACATCCTGCAGGAAAACCGCACGACCGGACAACGCGAGTTTCGGTTCATTCAGGGACCGCTGTTTCACAACGTCGTGCTGGCGGATGAAATCAATCGCACGCCTCCGAAGACTCAGGCTGCGTTGCTGGAAGCGATGCAGGAACGACAAGTCACCGTCGGTCAGACAATTCACAAGCTCAGTTCGCCGTTTTTCGTGTTGGCAACTCAAAATCCGATTGAACAGGAAGGCACGTACTCGCTGCCCGAAGCGCAACAGGACCGCTTCATGTTCAAGGTATACGTGAAGTATCCGAGCTTTGAAGAAGAGCGACAGATCGCGCGACAGACAACGTCCAATGCGAAGCCCGAAGTCAAAGCCGTGCTGACCGGTGAACAGGTCCTGAAGATTCAGACGACTGTCCGCCAGGTGCCGGTATCGGATCATGTCATCAATTACACGCTCGCGCTCGTGCGTCAGACGCGCGTCGGCGAACCGGGGACACCACAGTGGATTAACGACTGGCTCGCCTGGGGCGCTGGTCCGCGAGCCGTGCAGAATCTGTTGCTGGGTGCCAAGACCCGCGCACTGCTGAGTGGCCGGACGACGGTATCGACAGACGACATTCAAAAGCTGGCGGCACCGGTTCTGCGGCATCGCATCGTGCCGAACTTTACGGCTGAAAGCGAAGGCATCACGTCCGACAAAGTTGTCGAACGTCTCATCAAGGAAACACCTGCCCGGGAAAGTGAACTCACAAGTGACCCAGCACTTGGAAAGATTTTTGCGGCCTGAAGAGATCGCGAGAATCGCGAGATTGGAGCTGCGAGCACGCCGAGTCGTCGAAGGGTTCGTCTCGGGCATGCACCGCAGTCCCTACTTTGGACAGTCGCTGGAATTTCTGCAGCACCGTGAATACGTGGCCGGGGACGACCTGCGCCGTATCGACTGGAAGCTCTGGTCGCGCTCCGACCGTTATTATCTGAAACAGTACGAAGAAGACACCAACGTCCGCGTCGCGCTCGTCGTCGATGGCAGCGAATCGATGCAGTTCAAGACCGGGGCGATGTCGAAATTTGACTACGCTCGCACGGTTGCCGCCGCCGTAGCCATGCTGGTGCTGAAACAGCATGATTCTGCGGGAGTGAGTGTGTTTGACTCCACAGTCCGCAGTCAGATTCCTGCCAGCAGCCGCAACAATCATCTGCAGGCAATCATGGCGGGTCTTGAAGTGCAGACCGCAGGCGGGAAAACCGACATCTTTGGTGTGCTGCGCCGCGT
The DNA here is from genome assembly GCA_043722015.1 of Candidatus Kuenenia sp. Lineage (GTDB taxonomy): Bacteria > Planctomycetota > Planctomycetia > Planctomycetales > Planctomycetaceae > SXXK01. The sequence goes on from JAYSPO010001112.1 coordinate 10,373, forward strand.
CAATGAGTCCCTGGTTCGCCGCAGCATCGTGGTGCTTATGTCCGATCTGTTCTGTCCGCGTGAAGAACTGTTCAAGGGACTCACCATGCTGCGCCAGCGTGGCCACGAAGTCATCGCGATGCATATTATGGATGACGAAGAACTGGATTTTCGGTATTCGGGCACACTGCGATTTGAAGGACTTGAAGGCAGTGGCAGCCTGACATGTGATCCCGCGGCACTTCGCGCAGGCTACATGCAGGCGCTCGAACGTTTCCTGGACACCATCCGCCGCCGCTGTGCCGGCAGCGGCGTTGACTACAAACTCATCCGTACCAGCGACAACCTTGATGCCGCGTTGGCGCATATCCTGATGCAACGACTGAAACGCAGATGACCAATCGTCATTCATTTCAAATTTCAAATTTCAAAACTGAAAACTGCCAACTGAAAACTGCCAACTGCCAACTGCCAACTGAAACCTTCCTCCCATGTCCTCATTATCCCAGTTCTTCCTCAACCCAGCCTATGTGCTGCCGGGGGCTGCGCTGGTGTTGGTGCCGATTCTGATTCATATTCTCAGTCGGCTGCGATACAAGAAGGTGCGATTTGCTGCGATGGAGTTCCTGCTGGAGAGCGAAGAACTCAATCGCCGCCGCATTGTGCTGGAGCAGTTGCTGCTGCTGCTGTTGCGAATTCTGGCGGTCCTGCTGATTGGATTGTTGATTGCCAGGCTGGTGCTTGATCCCAGTCGTCTGCTCATGCTGCGGGGAGCCAGCATGCATCATGTCGTGCTGCTGGACGATTCACTTTCCATGCGCGATCGGGAAGGCGACGCGGCGGTATTTCAACAAGCTCTGCTGACGCTTGAGAACATGCTCGCGGAAGGAAGCCAACAACCCGGCGCATCGCGTGTTACGATTCTGTCAATGACCGATCCCGGACGACCAATCATTGCCGATCGAACGCTCGACGCTGCCTTCGTTCAGGAAATTCTGCCACGACTCCGCAACCTGACATGTTCCTGGCGCGCGGCGTCACCAGTGGATGCCATTAACGCGGCAAAAGATATCCTCGCCGCTGACGGCAGCGCTGCTCCGCAGGTGCATGTCCTGACGGATCTGCGCGCTTCGGACTGGAACGGCCGTCCGGAGGTCGTCACAGCGCTGGAATCGTTGAAGACCATCAAGGCATCGGTGGATCTGATCAAGGTTGTCAAAGATACACATGCGAACGTGGCAATTCAGCAGTTAAACGCTGACACGCTGGCCGTGGCGCAGGGTGTGCCGTGGCGGATGACGCTGACACTGAAGAATCATGCAGCTGGAAAAGCGGCAGGATTACGTGGTACGGTGTTTCTGGACGGCGCATCGTTGCCGGCCAGAATCCTGATTCCCGAGATCGAACCAGGGGCGGAGCTCCAGATTTCACATGACGTGACGTTTGACTCTCAGGGCCGTCATCAGATTGAAGTGCGACTGGAAGACGACGCGCTGCGGGAGGATAATCGTCGGTTCCTTGCGGTCGAAGTGACAGAACGCCGGATGATTCTGATCATCGACGACGAAGGTCAGCAGGACGATGCGTCGTTTGTGGCGGCCGCGTTAAGTGCTGATCCGTCGCTGACGGGACTGGCCAGTGAGATTCGCACATCGCAGACGTTGGCTTCAACAAACCTGAAGAATTACGACTGCATTTATCTGCTGAACGTCCGCGATCTGTCGGCGGACATCACGCTGCTGCTCGCGGAATACGTTCGCAGCGGCGGCGGAATCGTGTGGTATCCCGGCGAGCAGGCGAATGTGCGGTGGTATTCTGAAACGTTGCGGCAACCATCGTTGAAACTGTTCCCGGCACCAATCGGAACTGTTCACGAGATCGATCCAGGCGATCAGGCGACTGCCGACGTGAATCCGTTTGTGACGCCGGTGTTTGAAGAGCATCCGATATTCATGGTTTACAATTCGCCCGACAGTCCGTTTCCGGACACCGTCCAGATCGCGCGGTGGCTGCAGGTCACGGACGACTGGAAGGCCGACGATGTGGAACGTGCTGATGGTGTGCGAACATTGATGCGTCTGAAGACAGGACAGCCTGTGGCATTTGAGCACGCAGTCGGGAAGGGCAGGGTGCTGACGTTTCTCACAGGTGCCGGACGTCGCTGGAGCAACTGGCCCGTGGCGCCTGCCGCGCCGGGATATGTGGTGATGCATTTGCTGATCCATCAGTACCTGCAGCGCCCGATTGAAAGCGTCGAATTGCGGGAATTATCGGAACCGCTGCGTCTGCAATGGCCGATCAGCCAGTTCACCGACAATGTCGAAGTCTACCTGCCGGAAGCCGGCCCCAACGATGAACCTGTCGCTGAGACTTTTTTGCGACTTCAGGCAACTCTGGTGAAGACGGCCCAGGATGCTGCTCCCGGAGTTGCGCCGACACGTGGCAGTCAGGCTGACAAATCACCTTCCGGAACTCCACCCACCGCGCAGGAACTGGCGCTCACGATCACGCAGGCGGAACGACCGGGGATTTACCGTGTGCGTCGCTTTGATCCTGAAGGCAGCGTCAATGATACCGTGATTGCACTCAACGTGCCGACGTCTGAAAGCGCATTGGCGATTGCCGATCAGGAGCAGCTCACGAGTCCGGTGGAGCTGGATCATGTCAGAATTCTGGAGGCAAACTCCGCCAGTTCACTGGGTGGTTCCGCCGCCGGTCGCGAACTACGCTGGCTGCTGCTGGGATTGTTGACTGCCGCACTGATCGCCGAGCAACTGCTGGCGTTGCGTCTGAGCTACCATCCGGAGGTGGCAAAATGAGTGATCAGCGTTTTCAGTTTTCCGTTTTCAGTTTTCAGGGGTTGAGTCTCGGAGTGCAGGTTGCCGGGACAGAATCGTTGAACTCCGAATCCACCGGAAATGCATCATCGACTGCAGCCATGGGAATGGAAGTCGAATCACAGTTGTTTCAAACGACAGAGTTGGATTTGCCGGTATCGACGGGCGGCATTCTGCTGCTTCTGGGAAGCATCGCCGTTCTGGCCGCGTTGACAGTCCGCACGGCGCTGCGGGACTCACGTTTTTTGAAGGCGCGTGATCGAGCTGTCCTGTTGATTCCCCGCATTCTGGTTCTGGCACTGGTGCTGCTGATTGTGTTGAATCCTCAACGGCGTACACAGTTGAGTCGCATTGAAAAATCACGAGTCGGTATTCTGCTCGATACTTCCTTGTCAATGGCCTGGCCCGCAGGAGATCCAGTTGTGAGCGGCACGGCGCTAGCCGCCGGTGAGGAAGCAACACCGACGGCTAGCGCCTCGTCGCTCCCCGACGCGGCACCGACGCGCGCCGCTGCTGTCGTGAAGTCACTGATCGCGTCCGGGGTCTTATCGGAACTCAGCAAAAAACACGCAGTGTCGGTCTACACGTTTGATTCATCTCTGGCCGGTCCAAGGGCCGTCGTTTCTGAGGATGCAGTGCGATTTGTGGATGTCGCAGGGCTTGAAGAGGGGTCAGACCCTGAAACGCAAAAGGGTCGGACCCCTGATCAAGCGGCAACAGTGTCGCTGGATCAACAGACTCAGGCCGCTGCCAGCATGCTTACAGATCCTGCGGCGTTGGCGAAATGGAATTCGATCATTCAGCCACGCGGTGCGGAAACGCGCATTGGCGAATCGCTTTACCAACTGATCGGTCAGATTTCCGGGAGAACGCTGAGCGGAGTGGTTGTGATTTCCGATGGCCGATCCAACACCGGTCTGGATGTGGAACCCGCGCGTGTCAGAGCCGAGCGATCAGGGACGCGACTGATTACGGTTGGAGTCGGCAGTCAAAAGCCGCAGATGAATCTGTGGGTTGCCGGGATGCAGAGTCCCACCGATGTGCATCAGGGAGATCCGTTTGACATTACTGTCATGCTCCAGGGGACGGATTCGATTGGTCAGCAGGCAACCGTGCGGTTGTTCGAACAATCGTCGGGTGGAGATGGCAAAGATCGGCGACAAATCGCTGAGAAAACAATTGAGCTGGGTGAGGATGCCATTCCTTCGTCTGTTCGCTTCAGTCAGCAACTGACGGTGCCGGGAAACTATGACTTTACGGCTCGCATTGAATCCACGACGGGCAGTTCCGAAATGACGCTCGATGACAACGAGCGGCGGCGGACGATTGAAGTCACGGATCGACGGATGAAGGTGCTTGTCATTTCCAGTGGGCCGATGCGTGATTATCAGTTTGTCCGCAACACACTGTTCCGTCACAGCGGTGTCGAATCTGACGTCTGGCTGCAGTCGGTGACGGACGAAAATATCGGCTTTGTGTCGCAGGAAGCAAAGCAGTTGCTGACAAAATTTCCCGCGACTGAAGCCGAATTGTTTGAATACGACGTGGTCGTGGCGTTCGATCCGGACTGGAGCCGACTTTCGGCAGAGCAACAGACATTTCTGAATCGCTGGGTTTCAGAACACGCCGGTGGGCTGGTCTTGATTGCGGGCGAGATTTTTACACCCAGGCTGGCTCAGGAGCCTGAAACGTTTCGCGAAATCAGCGTGTTGTATCCGGTACTGCTCAACCGTATGGCACCAGAACTGCAGCTCAGTCAGCGCGCAGATGAACCGTGGCCGATTACGTTGACACCGGAAGGCCGTGCGACGGAGTTCCTGAAGATCGCGGATGAGACTGGAAATGCGAGCGTGGATCTGTGGCAGACGTTCAAGGGGATTTATCGGTCCTATCCCGTTCGGGGCGTGCGTGACGGTGCCGTTGTGCTACTGGAATATGGTAACCCGCGGGCAC
>JAYSPO010001113.1:0-2708 GCA_043722015.1 Candidatus Kuenenia sp.
TGGCTGAGGGTCGAGCGTCCTCGCTCGACACCGGCCGTCGAGGGAACACGCGCTCTCGGCCACCTGCTGGGGGCGGTCGAAGACCCCTGACCCCATCCACCCAGCCCGAAGCACGTCATCGGTGCGGCCATCAGATCAGATCGAGCGGACCTGATTTGCTTTGCGGATGAAATCAAGTTTCGGCCACTGTCCGCGATCAGGTGGGAGAAGAATCTTTCCAAGCGGAATTTTGAAGGATTCTATCCCGCCATCAAGGTTCAAACTTTTGAGGTCAGTCAACTTCGCGGGATTGATCTTCATTTCGTAGTGCTCATCGAGATAGATCAGCCCGTTGTCGTAGGCTCGATGATACGTCGGGGCCAACGACAAACCGTTCGTTACGTGATCCGTACTGTGCGGCGTACCGACCGGGACAATATGGGCCGCATCAACCAGACGAAGCTGTACCCGTGTCACGGCACAACGGTTGGCATAGGCTTGCAGAACTTGTTGGCGGAAGTTGGCTTTTCGCGATAATCGGCTGATGGTCTGCACGATGATGCGACGTGATGTTGGTAGTGCTTCGATTTCAATGGACGGAATGCTCTGGAGCTCCGCCGCACGCTGAAGCAGCCGAAAGGTCTCCGTTTGTCGCCCATAACGATGAAGATGTTCGGCTGTGAGCACGTAGCTGTACAGCTGGTCGGGACGGATACCGACGGCAATTTCATCGTTCGTTTTGCGATCGAACGTCAGGCCGTGTTGAAGGGCATCCATCCACCAAACGAGGCTGTATCCGCGTCACTGCGCACCCACCAATTCCCATTTTCCCGATTGCAGCCGAATATCACTTCGTCTTCGCAAGAAAACCTGAGCGGTGCGAACCTCGTGCTTCCACAACTTTCCGAAGTGCCGACCGTCGATAACCCGGTCTAATGAATCATCGCAAAGGTCTGGATGAATTCCGCGAACACCTTCGTGAATCTGCGGAGTCGTCAATGGCCCGTCTCGGAGCAAGTAGCGGATTGCCTCAGCGAAAATAGCGTGTGCTGTTCGCCCGCTTGCCCGGACTCTCAGAATCTCGTCGTCCATCTCGCGCAGTCGTCGATCGAACTCACTCTTAATCGTTTTTCGCATTGACCTTTCTAAACTTCGTTGGAGTTCGCGGACTTCTTCCACAATTTGTGCAAGGCAGATGAGTCTCGCCTCGTCGATTAGCGAGCCGAGCGCGGCGTAAGCAAGAATGTCTGACCGTATCTGGCGGACAGAATCGCGATCCGAGAATTCGACGCCGTACTCAAAATTCCGATGAAGACCCGCATCGGTCAGATTGCCGGATGTCACGATCGCGCGTCGCTCGTCCGCAACGTAAACTTTGGCGTGCAAACTGGGCAAGAAACGGATTTCCGTAGCGTCACCCGATTTCTTCAAACCGAGTATCGCCTTTATGTCGGTGACGCCACGAACGATGTTCTCGCGGGACAGGTCGGTCAACACGGTTAATCGCATCGCGGGCAGACCGTCGTTTCGTAGACGGCCGAGGATCACATCGCACGGACCTTTCCCAACATACGGGGCACAAACAACGAGAGACGACTGAGCTTCGCCAACGAGCTTGGCAAACTCATGTCCCCAGGGAGAGCGAAGCAAGCTGACCATTAATGATGCCAATCAAATGCACGAACGCCGCAGCGGGTGACATTGCGTCTGCGGATTGTTCAAACCACTACGCGACTCGGAACCCCAGTCCGTCAGATGTCTGACCAAATAACATTCCAGGGCCATTTCCTTCCGGATCACACGACGCAAACAACATGACACCATTGTCGAGAATCAAAACCTTTGGAGTCATCCACGCGCGGCTTGGCCATCCCTGGGCTAGTAATTCATCGGAAGTCATGTCCCGGATACTGGCTATCCTTCTGCCAATAATCGGCACTTCAACTAAGGCATCAGTGTCATTGACGCAAAGATCATCGAACTCTGCACTGCTCGTCGCAGGCCGATCACCAGTTCTCCGAGAGTCCTTTGACATGGCAATCCTCACTCGGCAAGAGCCGGCAAACGGGATGGACTCCACCAGAAAAAATCTTGTGCGAGATGAAAGCCGTACTCTTTGCACAGCATGATTAGCAACTCGTAGTGGTAGAGACTCCGAGTTGGCTGGCCGGGAATCCATGCCCCGCCGATGTCGATGACCAGCGAACCAGAATCCTTGAGAATTCGCTTGAATCCTTCAGCGAAGGGCCGAAACCAATCAAGGTACTCGTGCGAATCCGCGTTGCCGTATTCTTTTTTCCGCACGAGTCCAAATGGTGGACTCGTCATGATGAGATCGACGGACTTCGGCTTCACGACCTTGGACATCACGTCCAACGAATCGGCCACATAAATCGTCCCGTGTTTCGTTTCAAGGTACGCGGTCGGGTCCGGCTTCATCGCCAACTCTGAACCTGCCTTGGGCGAGTGTTTGCCGTTTCGACGGCGTGGCGACGCGACGTTGGCGCTTTTGTCCTGATTGTTCACGGATCACTTTCTGATTTCGATTCGGCAAGACTCCATTCAACGACATCGGATACTAACGCGATTGACCTGAAACCGGCAGTCGTCGGCTTCAAACATCCCGCTGGTCGCCAGTGTTCTTTGAATTCACTGGCGGCTCAAAGCCGCCGCCAGTGGCACCTGAGCGCGGCTCACTCGACGGGTCGAGATGTGAGGTGCGATGCAGG
>JAYSPO010001114.1:0-34660 GCA_043722015.1 Candidatus Kuenenia sp.
CGAATTCCCCAGAAATTCCCCGTGTCGCCACTAAAATCCGAGAAGAACCAAATCTTTCTCGATTCCGTTGTACTCCAGACCTGGATTTGCATAGCGCGGCGGGCGGCGAGTATGCTGCCACAGGCAGGATTCGTCGAAGCCAAAATGCCGGGGCGCGTCGATTTCACGTCCAAGCTGCCATTTGCCACAGATGCCGGTGATGTAGCCGGCGTTTTTGCACAGGGTGCCAAACGTCGTCTCCGTGCGAACCAGCGTCCCAAAATTCAGATAGTTGCGGATGTTGTAGCGGCCCGTCATCAGCTGCACGCGCGTCGGAGTACACAGCGGCTGCACATGACAGTTCTCGAAGCGGACACCCGTAGCGGCAAGCTTGTCAAGGTTTGGCGTTTGGTACGACTGACCTCCATTCGCCGTGACGCATTCGTACCCGAAGTCATCCGCCATGATCAGGATGATGTTTGGCCGGGAGTTTTCCGCTGCGTGCGACGATGCAAACGGAGTGAGCACCAGTGCGATCAGAAGTACGATAGTGTGTTTCACAGACTGCCTGAAATCCTGCCGATGCCCTGCGACCATTTGACAACCTTGCTTTTCCTGGACTAGAACTTGTTCACACCAAAGGGAATCGATTGAAGCTGAAGTCGATTTCGCCCGGACCAGACGCCGCGTAACGTTTGATCGTCCGGCTGCACCACAGTCTGACCATTGCCGCTCAAAGTTCAACCAGGAATCCTGAACATGAAGAGTATTTTGAAGTCCATCGCCTTTACGGTTTTGTTGAGCATTGCGGTATCCGGCTTTGCAACGGACAAAGTGGCACCGGTGCGGATGGGGGCCGGGGCGATGACGTTTGATACGGTGCCCGGCTGGGGACTCGGTGAAGACGGGAAGTCGGTCATAGGTCCGACTCACGGCAGTGTCGTGATCGACAAGGCGGGCAATATTTACACCAGCGCCGATTTGGGCGTGTTTGTATTTTCGCCGGACGGCAAATTGATCCGCCGTTTCGTAGGTGACGAGTATACAAAAATCCATGACATGGAAATCCGCGATGAAGCGGAAGGAGAATTTATCTACGGTGCTCGCAACGCCAACGCTGAAGGGATCAAGTTCAGCGCGGAAACCGGCGACATTGTGCTGAAGCTTCCATTTCCCAAAGAATCAAAACTCGATCTGAAGCAGTTCAATCCAACGGCCATCACGGTCGCCTCGAACGGCGATATTATTCTGTCCGATGGCTATGCCAGCAACTACATCTTCAAGTTTGACAAAACAGGCAAGTACCTGATGCACTTCGGGAGCAAAGGGAATGACCTCAAGCAATTCAACACGGCACACGGGATGACGCTGGACACGCGTTACGAGCCGCCTCGGCTGCTGATCTGTGACCGCAACCACCAGCCCAAGGGCCGCCTGCTGCATTACGATCTGGATGGCAACTTTATCGAAGAAGTGATCACTGGCCTGGGAATGCCGACCTCGGTCGCGATCCATGGCGATTTTGTATCGGTGCCCGACCTGCAGGGACGAGTCGTGATCCTGGACAAGAGCAACAGGATTATCTCAGTACTCGGCCACAATCCGGATCCTGCGAAAGGCGGCAGCTATAACGTGCCTCAGGAGCAGTGGATCGAAGGCATCTTCAGCGGCACGCACGGATCCTACTGGGACAAAGACGGCAACCTGTACGTTCAGGACTGGAACGTCTCCGGCCGCCTCATGAAGCTGGTACGCGTGAAGTAGCAGAGCGAGTCGGACCTGGACGCATTGAGTGCAGCAATCAGCACCAGACGGCAAGCAGCAATGCATGCTGTTCTGAAAGTCGCTGAGTTCAGGCCCTTTGCGCATATTACATGAACTGAATTTTGGTCGTTCTCCAACTCCTTGGACTGCGGCAGCCTGCTGCCGCTTTCACCAGCCAGCCTGCTGGCGTCCGGTCGGGACACCATGTCCCGACTCCCGGAAGGCTCGTCCGTCTTTTGGCCCCCAGCGCTCGCAGCAGGCTGCGTCGCGGAAAGCGGCAGCAGGCTGCCGCAGTCCAAAAACGCTGGCGAATTCGGCGTTGCTCTCCGCCTCACTTTTAGTACATTTGTTCAGTTGAATTCAGTCAGGTCAAGAATAAATGCAGCACTGTCGCACAGGGGGTGTGCAGCGCAGATGAATCGGAGCCAGATCAGCTCTTCCCGCAATCCGGATTTGTCGTTTTCCAGCCATCGACATCAAGAATTCTTAACGAATTTTTGCAATCATCGTATCGATCAGGTTTGTCATCTTTTGTAAAGGATAGGCTCCTATGAAAACTCGAGTGCGCGGATTTACGTTGATTGAATTGCTGGTCGTGATTGCGATTATCGCGATCCTGATTGCTCTGTTGTTGCCAGCTGTGCAACAGGCTCGTGAAGCTGCCCGCCGAACGCAGTGCAAGAATAATCTGAAACAGCTTGGGCTCGCGCTGCACAACTACCTTTCGACGTTCGACAGTTTTCCGCCAGCTCGCCTGGCACCCGACTATTCAGTAGGCGGAGTTCAGGTTGCAAGCTATACGTCCTATCCGAACACTTTGCCTGCCGGTTCATCGACCGGATTTCGTTCGGTCCACACGTTTCTGTTGCCATACATGGAGCAGGGCAACATCTACAACCTGATCGACTTTTCGAAGCCGACCTCTGTACGGATGACACAGAATGGTGCGCCTGTGAACGCAAACTATGCCGCCTATGCGAACGCCGCAGGATTGTTCCTTTGTCCGTCAGATCCAAACTCAGACCGGATCATCACCGAAAACAACTATCGAGCGAACTTTGGCGGCTCGACACCTCACGCAGGTGCCATCAGCACGACTCAAAATGGGGTCCTGTCCAGTGCGGGGAACGGTGCGTTTACGATCGGGAAAGTCACCAAGGATCGAGACTTCACCGACGGACTTTCGAATACTGCCATGTTTTCTGAACGCAGCAAGGGCAGCGGAAGCAACATGGCATCGGCGTTGCCGGATCGACGTTTCGACGTTATCACGTCACCGAACCGTCGTCAGGGGCCACTCGTGACGGATGATCTTTACAACGAATGTCTGAATGCTCCGCCGCTCGTTTCAAGTTTCAATTTCAATTCGATGGGACGCTGGCTGGCTGGCTCGGACTTTTCCAACGGCTGGCCATTCGGGTTCTATTCGGCCACGCTCTACAACCATGTGGCAACTCCGAACTGGAGAGGCTACGATTGCGGGAACTGGAGCGCGATCGCTGATGCACCTGGCGAATACGCAATCGTTTCTGCCCGCAGCCTGCATACTGGCGGGGCTCAGATTCAACTGGGTGATGCCAGTGTCCGTTTCGTCAGCGAGAATGTCGATTTGCAGGTATGGCGAGCCGTGGGAACCCGCGACGGCGGCGAAGTGATCGGCGAATTCTGATTTGACTTGCGAAATTCAGCGATCGAGGCTCTTATGCATTCTCGGATCTTGAGACTCATTCTGTGTCTGACTGTGGCACTGATGGGCACAGCCGCGATCAGCGGCTGTGGCGGTGCCGCTGCGACGTCGATTTCGTCGAGTGAAAATTTGCTTGATGCTGGCTTGAAGGCGTTTCAGGAGAAGGACTATGCCGCTGCCGAAACCCATCTTGCGGCGGCAATTGCAAACGGCCATCTGCAACCCGACTTAGGCGAAAACGCCCTGCGGTCACTGGCCGTGGCGCGAATTCGACTCGATAAATTGACCGCAGCTGAAAGTGACCTGATGTCGCTTTCACTGGGTGCCGCCGAGATGGACCTCTACTGGGTGGCGTGTGCCGAACTGGAGTTGAAAAAAGGCGATCAAGACGCTGCCAAGAACGCGGCCAGTCAGGCCCGTGAGATCAACCCGGACGTCGAACTGCCGCCCGAGTTGCAATGAATTATGCCTCGCGCGGGCCGCAATGAAGTGGAGCCGGATTCGTGAGAATTCGGGACTTGGCCATGTCTCAGCCCGAAGTCTCACGACTTCGGCCACAATCAGAAGACCTCACTCAGACCTCACTCAGACCCGCGCGGAGTTGTGCTGCGTGCGCCATTACTTCCCTTGCCTCTCCAGGGGCGATAAAAGCTGGATAGCGATCGACTCGACGCCGGAGAGTGACGCTCTGACTACGCAGTCATGTCCGCATTGAGCTTTGACCTAAGCACTCGTGCATAAGATCTTTCGTTTAACGGCGAGCCGCAGGCGTAGGCGGTGCAAGCTGGATTCGCCTACGCCTGTGGCTCGCCGTTAAACAATTTGTGCCAACATAATTCTGACTGGGTGCTTAGCGCGTTTCGCGCCGCCATAATCAGCGTGCTGCGAGGCTGAACGTCGTGATCAGCGGACGATGGTCGCTGGTCTTGTCGCTGTCCGGAAAATCGTCAGGCCGGACGACAACAACAGATTTCCCATGCCATCCTTTGGCACCATTGGCGACAAATACGAAATCCAGGATTGAGTCGGGATACCGATCGACTCGGCGATCAGTGATTTGGCGATCGTCCGACCAGTTGGAATCGATGAGCGGATCGGGCTTGAGCCAGGTCCAGACATTGCCTTCCATCATGGCGTCAAAGCCGGCATTGCCTTTCTGTGTCCGAAAGTCAAAGTCAAAATTGAAGTCACCGGCGGCAATGACGGGTTCTGTGGAATCCTGCGCCCATTTTCGCAACATCCTGGCCTGCTCCGTACGCAACTCTTCTTCGCCGCGGGCGAGGTGGTTGGCAATCACCCAGAAAGTCACGGAATTTGTCTTATCCAGCAGTTTCACCGCCAGTGGTGAGCGTGCTCGAAGTTCTCCCGGGCCGGAGGCATTCGTATCGTTCGCAAAATTGCCGCGTAGTCCACCGTAGCGATGCAGTTCGATCGCATCGCGAAGTTCAAAACGACTGGTGTCCACGATCAGCATCAGGCTGTCAGTGTCGGCAAAGCCACCGCTCGCCGATGTCACAAAATCGACGGGCTTCCCGAGTCCTTCCGCGGCAGCAGTTCTGAATGCGTCAACAGTCTTCGGCTCAACTTCGCTGAGGACCAGAATTGAAAATCGCGTGGCTTCAGCGACCGCCATTTCTTTGATCTGCGCGGCAATCGTCGCGGGATCACTCACCGGCGGCTGGCCGGGACGGTTGCTTTCGACGTTCCAGGACAAAATGCGAAATTCATCTGCCGGAACCGGCACACAAACCAACACCACGAAGACGACAAGGAAAAATCTTATTCCGCGCACAGGGTGTTTCTCCAGACAACGTACAACGTTGCAAAAAATGATGCCGTCCGCTTCTTTTGCGGCCCGGAGAAATGCGATTCAGACAGGCACCAGTCGCGACCGACAGTTAGATGATTCATAGTCACTGTGTGATCTCGCGAACCAATTGCTGCGCACAGTAGCCGATGTCTGGATGAGGTACAAAACCACAACTCAGAAGGAACATGCTTTCTCAAGTCGAGCAAAGGGAAAGTCGGGCAAATGGTCCAGGTCTCAATTGCCTGAGCCATGCCCCGTTTTGATTCTTCAGATGGACACACATAGAACGGCTGTATGTCACCGTCGTTCGGGAATTCGGCTCAGAAAAAGACCCAGCCAAGTGGATACAATAATCATCAGAGTTGCATTGCTGCACACGGCCATCGTTTCTGCATTGTGTTGTTTCACGAGATTCGCAGTCATTCTGAGTTCGCCAATCTCAGCGGTCACAAGTCCGGGATTTTGCTCGACAGCCGCGCTGCGCTGCGCCTCGTATTGATCAAGGAGCGGAATATACTGCAGCATTTTCAGATTGGCCCAGATGCACACACAGGCCACAATCACGGTCCATCCGAAGGCGAGCCGACGATGCTGTGGATTCTTTGCGAGTGTCGCCATGATCACCGGAATCGCCAGTCCCGGAAGCAGCATTGCCGAATAGACGGCAATCTCCCAGAATCCAGGCCTTCGAACAGACAGCCAGAAGCAAATGCCCATCATGGCAACGCCTCCGGCAACGCATCCGCCCACGAGGCCTGCGCGGATTTTCTCCGAGCGGTTCAGTGCCAGTCGCCCGAAACTACTGGTCATCAGCACAAGTTCGAACAGTGCTGAAGCACACCAACTCATCCAGACGAACATCAGATAACCGAGAGTCAGCGGCAACGCCAGGGGTTCCAGCACAGGGACAGACTTCATAAGTCCCTGCAGCAGGTTCTGACCCACGGGGATTCCGATCATCAGTGCGAGCTGCACCTTCGGCGGGAAGCGTCCGATCCAGAGAAAGAAACTCAGCATCCAGCGATAGATGAAGAAACGCGCTTTCATCGCTTCGATGATACCCTGGCGAGCCCATTCGAAATTCGGCTCCAGCCGCAGTGCTTCGCGAAAATGCTCCATGGCTTGCAGGGGTTTGCGGGCATGCAACTGTCGCCAACCTTCATTGGCGTGACTGAAAGCATTTTCCGGGTTCCTGCGGAGTTCCTCCTGAATGGTCTGCCCGGCTTCATCGCGTCGGCCAAGTTTCGTCAGAGCGATCGCCCGGAAATTATTGCAGCCAGCGTGTTCGGGGTCGCGTGCCAGTCCGGTTTCTGCCGCCTTGAGGCAGGCTTGCCAAAGTTGCTCTGTTGCTTCGATACCCGCCAGGACCGCGAAGTAATCCGCATCCGTCGGTTCCAGACGCAGCGCCTCGTTGATGGCATGACGGGCTTCGATCATCCGGTTCCGGGACCGCATCACCTGAGCCAGAGCATAGTGCGTGAAGGCGTTATCCGGCGCGGCGACAATCGCCTGACGTGCTTCGTCGGTGGCTGCGTCCCATGCCTTGCGATCTGACAGGCACAGTGCCAGGAGTGCATGAGCCGTCGCATCGCCTGAGTCCTGTGCGAGTGACAGTCGCAGCTGTTCCTCGGCAAGGGCATGTTTGCCCTGCTGCATCAACATTTGGGCGCGCAGAATCAAGTGGGCAGTTGTCATCGGCTGAGCTTCAGATAGCGAAGGATGTCGTCGTACTGCCCACCCTGGTTCGAATACAGGGCATAGTTGCGGGCCGAACTGAACCAGTCGCGGGTCGATGGCTGCACCTGCTTGACTGCGGCGAGCAGATCCCGGGTCGTGATGGGCTGCGGGCGACCGGTCTTGAGTGCTTCACTGAGCTTCGCTTCGATGCAGACATCGACGACAGCCTTCAGGTCTGCTCCAGAACAGTCTTCTGTCTTCTTTGCGATGGCGTCATGATCGATGTTATCGACCGGCTTGCGCTGCAGCAGCAGCCGCAGGATCTCGGCCCGGCCTTCACGGTCAGGCGGCGGCACAAAAATGATCCGGTCAAATCTGCCCGGCCTGCGGAACGCCGGGTCCAGATGCCACGGCGCATTGGTGGCGGCAAGAATCAGCACGCCGTCGTTCGATGAAGCCACACTGTCTGTTTCGGTCAGGAACTGATTGATCAGATGGCGGCCTGCGCTTGTTTTCATATCGGAACGCGATGCGGCCAGAGCGTCCACCTCATCAAAAAACATCACGCAGGGCTTGTTCCCGCGCGCGGACTGAAACAGTGCGTGAAGCGCTTTCTCGCTGTTCCCCATCCACATATCCAGCACGTCGTGAATTCCGATGTTCAGAAACCCCGCGCTGATCTCGCCAGCCGTGGCCCGCGCCAGATGTGTTTTGCCGCATCCCGGCGGACCGTACATGAGGATTCCACCTCCGACAGCCTTGCCATACGCTGCGAACATCTCGGGATGCTGCATCGGGTAGATGACCTTCATGCGAATCTCTTCCTTGAGGTTCGCCATTCCTCCGACGTCGCTGAATTTGATCTTCGGGCGTTCAAACTCCGCCCGCGTCGGAGTTGTGGATTCATTGTCTCCTTCCCAGGCTTCCCGGATTCTGCCATCCGAGATGCTGGACGACGCTTCCGAACCAATCCCCAGCCGCGCTTCAAGTTCGGGATCCTTCAGCGATGGGTCTGCCGAAATTGCTGACCGGTATTCCGTCACTGCGAACTCCGCATCGCCGCGCTGAATCTGCAGCCTGGAATGCAGAAGATGGGCTGCCGCCGGAGTATCGCGTTTTGCGACAAGATCTTCGACAATCACCAGGGCCGGGGAATATTTCCCCTGTTGAAAAAAACAGTGTGCAAGGTCCAGCCTCAAACCCGCATCTTCGGACTTCGCTTCGACGAGCCTCCGGAACTCCGCTTCCGCTTCCTCCGCACGTCCGGAATGCATCAGCGTGGTCGCCAGCAGCCGACGAAGCGTATGGTTTTCCGGGGAACTTCTCAGTGCTTCCCGAAGTGAGTTGATCGTCGAATCGTCAGCCATAGTCCGCTCAGAGTCAGGTTGAAGAAGCACGATGTCGCCCCTCACTGGTCCCGGGTGACACGCCACTGGGAAGTGAGCGAACGGCAAGTGAGCGACTGGCAAGTGGATCTGAGTCCAATCGTCCGCGCACACCAACAGAGAAAAACTCCAGAACCACAGCGTAATCAGAGTATTGAAGGGGGAACGGGATTTTGCCTGATCTCCAAAGATGAGTCAATCGTCAGAAGTGGGTTTTGCCTGTCGGCCCACACGCGAAACTACTTGGCGTGGAATACGTTATCAGCAACGCCGCCTATCTCGCCCTACCGGAAGCTGAGAAGAAGTACTGGCACCCACACACCTATGAAGTGCTCAGCGGTGGTCTCGTCGCCCCCGGCATGCCGGAAGAAGACGAAAAGAATTTCATGAAAACTCTCCTCACTACCTGGGGCAAAGCGTGGCACACGTGGCCGGACCCGACGACTGTCGTTCCGGAGGGCGAGCCGCTTCTGATCTGGTCACTGACAGGTGATGGTCAGTGCGACCCCGCCGTGGTGGCTGCGCGCGACAAAGAGTTCGGCATCGATACCGCTGCGATCCGGGCTCGTCGCGGCAAGGAACTCGGACTGGAAGTGCCGCAGATTCCGCAGCCGAAATCGATGGATGCACTCGGTCGTCAGTGGACCGCCAGCGGCGACGACAAGCCGACGAAGAAGTAGACTTTGTTTGGCTATCGCATCAGCCGATTTCAGCAACCACTTTGCCGTCTTCAATTCTGGCTTCGTACTGAGTCTGGCAGATACGTTGGTTCAGGCAATGCTGTCCCGTGCCGACATCGAACTGCCAGCCGTGCCAAGGGCAGGTGACGATGTTTCCGCGCAGCATGCCCTTACCGAGCGGACCGCCGGCGTGCGGACAGATGCCGTCGAGCACATGCAGGATACCGTCGATATTGAACACGGCGAAAATTCGGCCATCCGCGACAACTTCCGCACTGCTGCCCGGCGGAACGGATGCGACATCGATCAAGGCGACTGCAGCCACGGTCTGTTGTTACTCCTGCTTCATCGATTTCGCCACATCTTCGGCATTGCGCAGGACGCGCATCACATTGCCGCCCAGAATTTTGTGGATCGAGTCTTTGTCGTAGCCTCGATTCAGGAGTTCCTGAGTGATCAACGGGTACGACGCGACGCTTTCCAGTTGTTCCGGAAGTCGTGGCACTCCATCATAATCCGAACCGATTCCCACATGATCGATCCCGGCGACTTTGACGAGATGATCGATGTGATCGACGACATCGTGCAGACTTCCGCGAGCTTCTTTGTTCAGTTTCAACTGCGCGGTCGGTACGATGAACGCGGAAAAGAAATTCACCATCACCACGCCGCCATTCTTCGCCACCAGCGGCAGGACATCGTCCGGAACATTGCGGGGATGATCACAGATGGCTCGGGCGCTGGAATGTGAAAAAATCACCGGCGCTTTCGTGGTGGCCAGTGCCGCCTTCATCGTTTCCGGTGACACATGCGACAGATCGACCAGCATGCCCAGTCGATTCATTTCGAGCACGACGTCCTTGCCGAAGTCTGACAGGCCATGACTGACAGGTTCGTCCGTCGCCGAATCTGCCCACTTCAGCGATTTGGAATGCGTGAGCGTCATATAGCGGCAACCTTCGTCGTGGAGACGCTGCAGATTGCTGAGCTCATCTTCGATGCTGTATCCGCCTTCGACTCCCATCATGGATGCAACTTTTCCGGACTTGACAATGCGTTCGATGTTATCGGCCGTGGAAGCAAATTCAAATGTCTCCGGATACCGCTGCATCATGGTTTTTACGATCGAAATCTGATGCAGAGTCTGCAACAGTGCGTCGCCGGTCTTATCGTGTTCCGCCGGGACGAACACAGACCAGAACTGAGCCTTCAGGCCGCCTTGTCGGAGTCGCGGGATGTCGGTGTGCAGGGTGGGCTGAGGTTTGGAAATATCGAGCGTATCGAACGACGAATTTCCTTTCTCACGAATTTCCCAAGGCAGGTCGTTGTGTCCGTCGAACAACATGCCTGAAGAGTGAATGGCGGTGGCTTCGGGCGTCAGCACGACTTTCGGACGAGCCGCGTCTTCGGCCAGCGATGCAGCGGCAGAGAATACCAGGACAGCCGTGGTTCGCCGGAAAGTTGCCGTGAAGAGCCAGAATGATTGCTGTAGTCGTGTCATTAGATCGTGCAGCCCATAAAATCTGGCGGATCGGACCAATCACGCAGATCTGTACGATCGCTCGTCGGTCAAACGCCTGAGTATTATTCACAGGGAACCACACTAACCAGTTAAGCCCGATTAGTAAACCGCCTGGTCGTTATTCCTGCTGCCTTGCGGTACACCGGGGGGAACACTCTCGGGGCCGACGGGAACGCCTTGCAGCAGGCGTTGTTCAGCGGCCTGGCGGGCGGTGCTGCGTGGACGTTCGTAACCCCTCGGGGAAGAATCCGTTGACGGACCGATGTCCGGATCAGGAAAGGGATCCTGCCGACTGTAGGCGGCGTTTTCAGCAGCCGGGAATTGACTGCACCAGGAAGGGAATCGAGTGTTCTGTGGATTCAGGCAGCCAGTGATACTTACCACTCCGACGCTCACAAAATGCAGGAACCACGCCGACGTTCGATCACGAAGTCGGTTTGATTCTGCGTTGTGATTCGTCGTGGCATTCATAAAAATTGTATTCTGTTTGTTTTGACACTCAGGAATGATTTCACTAACTTCCTCCCACGCAGATTTTTCTGCGGTCCCTTTGCATGGATGCGGGACGCGGCGAAGGCCACGGATGGCCGTTGCCGCATTTTGCGATCCACAGGTTATGCGGCTTTGAATGCACGCGCATTGGCCGCCCACTGAACCCATTCCGTCACTTCAGCAAGATCCGGCTTTCTGCTTTTGCGAATAATTCGTTCACCTTCTTTGGTGCTTGAAAACGGTTCGACAATGGCCAGCAGAGTTGCCGGGTTCTGTCCGGCCAGTCCTTCCGGGGTCGTGATCCCGCAGGCCACCAGAATCTGAGCATCGTGGCCACGCAGTTCCGGAATCTGACACATCAACCGCGATTGATGCTGCCATTGCTGAATCACTTGCGGCGTCAGGCGTCGATGGCTCAGCTTTTCGGAAATCCTTTCAGGTGTCATGTTCATCAGATCTTCCACCGTGCGAATGCCGATTGCTTCAAGCATCTGAACTGTCCGCGGTCCGATCGACGGTGCTTTTTCGATATTGCTGGTTCGATTGAGAAAGAATCGCAGACCACCGGAACGCTCAGCGACCTCCGAAACGTCAGCTTCTGCCTCAATGGTTTCCGTCCGTAATCGCGAGGTCTGACGACGGCGGCGTGCCAAGCGTTTTGCGCGGCGTTCTTCGACGTCAGCGTCCCCGCTGATCAGGCGACGACGGCGGCTGGTACGCGGTAAACCTGAGTCCTGGTGACCGTGACCCTCACGCGACATCGCAGCCGTGGCACCTACGGAACTGGAATGGGATGCAGCCGTTGTGGTGCGCGGAACTGTACGCGGAGTTGATCGCACCGAAAACCGGGAACGATTATGACGGGCTTCATCAAGCGAACGGGTGAACTGACCGAAGCGAGCCCAGTTGATTGCCTGCTGACGATCGATCAGGCGTCCTCCGCGACGGTAGCGACTTCCGGACTCTGATCGCTGAAATTCCGACACTCGATCGAACACTGTTTCCGGACGCAGGCGGCTGAGTTCTTCGACGGTGCGAATCCCGGATGCGTACAGCAAAGCTGCATCACTGCGACGCAGCATCGGCACGCGAGTTGTCAATTCCGCCTGGCCCCGCAGTGCGTGTAGACGATCGACCGACAACTGGAAACCTTTCAAACGGGTCGTCTCCTGAAGCTGCGGAACCGTACGGCTCAGCAGATCATCGATCGTCAAAATGCCGGATGTTCGCAGTGCTTCCAGCTCACCCAGCGTGATGCCGGCAAGGTCTTCCACACCGTGATCGACTTCCAGATAAAACAACCAGTTCGTGCCGTTCGGATGGATTGCCGCTTCGACCGGCTGCAGCGTCACCGGCTGGATCACGACCGGACTGACTTCCATGACCGGTTCGACGTACGCATGCAGAGTCGGCTGCGGCAGCACAGGTGGCAGCACGACGGGAGCAGGTTTGGGCTGTTCAGCGCGATGGTCAAACGTACGTACGTCAGCATTGAAACGAGCGAACAGGTCACGCACATCTTTCTGACATGTGAAAAAGACGATCTGATGCCCCTCTTGAGCCAGCTCGGTCAGCAACGTCACCGCGGCATTTGCGCGTGCATCATCCGATGTCACAAACACGTCGTCCAGAATCAGCGGCACATGTCCCTGAGTTTCCGAGCGTACCTGAATCAACGCCAATCGCAGCGCAAGGCCGACCTGATCGCGCGTCCCGCGACTCAGTTGTGGCAGCGTCAGGTCTTCACTCGTATGCACGGTCTGAACCAGAATCCGATCCGGCACAGCGGCAGAGACTCTGCGGCATTCTCCCTCGGTCAGTCGCTGAACGTACTGAGAGGCCAGTTCAAAAACTTTGGAATGACTGCGTCCCTTCAGGCGTTCGATCACTTCCCGCAAACTCGCTTCGGTACGATCCAACTGACGGCGATGATCTTCCAACAAGACAATTTCAGATTCCAACTGCGCGATTTGAGAGCGAAACGCATCCAGTTGTTCCAGCGTTGCCGCACCCGCCAGTTCCTGACGCAGCCGTTCCTGCAGCATGCGTTTGGTGTTGCGTGAATCTTCCGTTCCGCAGCGTTCAGCAACCAGGCGGCCACGTTCGGCTCGCAGACGTGCCAGTTGAGTTTCCACTTCTGCAACGGACCGATATCCGGACAAGCCCTGCGTGTCGGGACCAGACAATTCCTGATGCCCGGTAAAACGACAGGCCAACTCGCTCTCTGGAACTGCACCTTCGGCAAGCACGTTTTCCGCTCGCGCCAGTTCCGCTCGCAGAGTTGCAATTTCGGATTCGAGCAGGCGTTCCATTTCAGCCGCGCCCGAATGGGTTCGTTCGGCAAGCATGGCCTGGAGCGATTCGAGATGTCGAGCGTTCGCTTGTTCGTGCTGACCGAAATATGAACATAACGCGGCAATTTCGCCACGCAAATGACGAACAACTTCGGCATCGTCCCTGCGTGCGGACTCGGAATGCGCGGATCCACCTAGGCGTTCCGTCAGAGTCTGTGTCCGTTCTTCCAGGCGAGAGACAATCGCGCGGATGGACTTTGCGGATTCCGCCGGCCGCATTGTGGCATCTCTCGCCGCTTGACGTGACGCGGTTTCGCGGGATATGAGTCCTCGAATTTCCCGCCACCTTTCCAGCCTGGCGGTGACCGTGCGAATTTCTCCTTCGATCGCCTGTCGGTTCAGTGGCAGTACACTTCGACGACGAAGTTCGGCGAGGAGTTGTTCAAGCCGTAGAATTTCCGCATTGATCTCGCGACTACGAGCATCAATACTGTCGATACTGGCCGTTGCCGCATCGATTTCGCGAATGAGTTGTTCCACGCGCTCGGGCAGGTCAGCGGCAGGACGTCGAAGGGCTGCAATCTGGCCGTGCAGATCGCCCTGACGACGGCGATGTTCAGAGATGCGATGGACGATGCCGCCCTGCACTCCGTTTCCATCACGATCGCGAATCGTTTGAATCAGCGCGGCTTCAGCCTGCCGAAGTTCCGGATCATTGTCGCCGAGCCCCATGCCCGATTCCATACACAGTCGCGTCAGAAGTTCGAAGCGTTCCGCCTCTTCATAACCAACGGTGAAGACTTCACGAAAAACATCTTCAGTAACCCACGCCGGCAGCAGATTTCCCAGCCCTGAAGCTGAAAGTCGATCCAGTTCGTCGGTCACGGTGAATTGTTCGCTGGAACTTCCCACCCCCACCCAGGAGCGACGCAGCGTGCGTGGGCCTCCCGCTGTCTGAATTCGCGCGTAGCCGGAGTCCGCATGAAGTTCGATCTGCGTCCACGGCGTGTTGCGCCGGTACCCGTACAGCAGGCCGCGCAGGAACCGGACAAATGTCGATTTTCCGGCACCATTCGGCCCGCAGAACACCGTCACGCGGTGCGACAGTTTTTCGACGGCAACGTTTTTGAGGGAACCAAATCGATCAATTCGAACATCCGTGAGTTGCATCACTGCCATCCTTAGCTTGAAATCAAGTGCTTTGTTTTTGCTTCGTCACTGGAAGACCTGGTCCTCGACCACGGGTCAGGTTTTTGTCATGGACAGCACGGTTTATGCCACCCGTCGCAGGAGATCCAGACCGACGGCCGCTTCGCTCCCCGCACCCAACGGAATTCCGGCGGAACTGTTCTCGATCAATCTGTTGCGATGGCCGAATTTCAGGATCCGCTCCCGCACGACTGCCGTAAATTCCTTCGCAGCAATCGAAGGATGCTGACTGGCATCGACCGTGCTGTTGTCGGAAAACCGAATTCGATGCGGCCATGCTCCGGAATGCCCTGCGTGCAGACTGCTCCGAAGATCCTTCAGCAGATCAAACTCACATAATGGTTCCATGACCGTTCCCGACAGCGTCAGCTGTCCATCGATCACCCATTCGACAACCATTGTGCAACGACCATTCGCGGACAACAATCGGCTGCGGTCATGGAGCAACTCGCCCAACTCCGATGCCGCCATTCCCTGTCGGCACGACACCAGTTCCAGAGCGAATCGAATCACATCCGTCACGCACGCGCGGGCAGTGAGCAATTGTCGCGACAGGTCGGCATCCACCAACTGGCAGCCGAAAGCCCCCCGCTCCAGCGGACCGATGGACTGGGGACAACCGGCGGACATGCGCAGCAATCGGTCGTGTGCTGAGGCAACTCCATCAATGGAATCAGAAGTCGATGATGGCGTCAGCGATGGGACGGCAACGTATGCCAGATCAGCCAAAGGGCGCCGATCAGATTCCGTGCCGACTTCGATGCCCAGTGCGCCCGCGCGACCGCGAGTCGATGTTGGCGACACTTGGTACTCGATTCGTTCAGCACCGTTTGACCAGACATCCAGGCGTTGTCCGGGGGCCACAAGAATTGCGTCCAATCGACGCAACGCAGCGTGGTCAGATTCCGGATGGCCAGCAATCACAAGTTGAATCCCGTGTTTCCGGAGGACCTGGGTCTGAGCTTTCAGCCATGTGATGGCTGGACCCAGATCCTGACTGGATTCCGTTAATTTTCCGGCGATCAGCAGCAGGTGGCAGCGACCGGCGATGGCGGCTTCGATCACGTTGGTGACGGCCGTTCGAACCGCAGAACCAACTGCTTTTCGCAGCCAGTCGGGACTGTCGGAGAGCCCCGAGATTGGCGAACCAAGGCGAAGTGAGTCAGTATGTAAGAATCGAATGACAGACATCCATGCCTCCCTGCAATGGAAGAATGCAGAACCTCCGGGCGCAATCCGTCACGCGCGGTGCAAACGGCGTGACTTTACAGAATGGCCCGAATCGTGCCTATAGCATTTCGGCAAAATCCGCCGAAGCCGGTCACACTGTCCTCGAATCCGCCGAATCTGAAAACCATTGCTTTTGCGTTCCCGCGGCCTCGGCATCGCTCAGGTTTGTGGACCTGACTCCGCATCGGAAGGGCAAAAACGCTCCTGCGTTGGGTTTTCGTCGCTGGGAAAATCCGCTACCGTACGGACCACGAATCGCTCAATAGACTTAGTTGAGCCAACTTCCCACCATTACCAACCTGCCCGGAGCCCCTCATATGCTCGTCAAAGCGATTTTTCTTCCCTCGCTTCTGTCCGCGATTATTTTCAGCCTGTGTCACGTCAGTTCTGCTGCCGACGTGCCGGAAGGTTTTCATGCCATTTTTAATGGGAAGGATCTGACGGGCTGGCACGGAATGCCACACTTCGATCCGCGTGATCTGGCAAAGATGACACCTGAAGATCGTACGAAACATATCGCTGAATGGACCGCAGATTCAAAGCTGCACTGGTCGGTCGAAAACGAAGAACTTGTCAATGACGGACATGGTGCCTATCTGGCGACGGACGGCGAATACACCGACTACGAATTGCTGATTGAATACAAGACTGTACCGCTGGCCGACAGTGGGATCTATCTGAAAGCGAGTCCTCAGGTACAAATCTGGGACACGACAGAAGAAGCCAAGTTCAACCTTGGTGCAAATAAGGGCAGTGGCGGACTGTGGAACAACAGTGCAGGTGCGGAGGGCAAGGATCCTGCTGAGCTCGCCGACAAGCCGTTCGGAGAATGGAACAGCTTCCGGATTCGTCAGATTGGTGCGCGAACCAGCGTCTGGCTGAACGGAAAGCACGTCGTGGACAATGCGATCATGGAGAATTACTTTGATCGCGAGAATCCATTATTCCGCAGTGGACCGATCTGTCTGCAGACACACGGTGGAGAAATTCGCTGGCGCAACATTTTTCTGCGGGAGATTCCGGCGGAAGAGGCCAATCAGATTCTGGCCGCAAGTCACGCCGACGGATTTGAATCCGGATTCAACGGTACTGATCTCACTGGCTGGGGCGGTGCCTCAGAAAATTACGAAGTCGTCGATGGGGCAATTCGTTGCAAAGCAGGTCATGGTGGGATTCTGCATACGACGGACGAATACGCCAACTTTGTCGTTCGACTGGAATTCGTGGTTCCTCCGTCAGGCAACAATGGTCTTGCCATTCGCACCAACGGCACCGGCGATCCGGCCTACGCAGCCATGTGTGAATTGCAGGTGCTCGATTCTGAACACAAGAACTATGCCAACCTTGATGCACGTCAATACCACGGCTCAGCCTACGGCATGGCTGCTGCAAAACGGGGTTTCCTGAGACCAGCGAACACCTGGAATTTTCAGGAAGTCACAGTGAATGGCAGTACGATCAAGGTTGAACTGAATGGAAATCTCATTCTGAATGCCGATCTTTCCAAGGTCACTGAATACATGGCAAATTCACCGCACCCCGGCAAGGATCGATCCAGCGGGTTCTTTGGATTCGCTGGTCACAATGATCCCGTCGCGTTCCGGAACATCAGCATCAAACGGTTGCCCTGAACAACCCTTACCTCGCTTTTGTACCGGCAAGCTGACGCCTGCCGCTCGCCAATTGTGTCACGCATGACCGCGCGAGGTATTTCCAGTGCCTGCATCTCAGGTTGAGGACCGCCACACGCAACTGTAAAACGAACGGCAAGGTCGAGGTCTCAACCCGTGCCAAGGCCGCGGTCGAAGGCTTCTAGTTCGCGCGCATACGTATCGGTGATGGTTTCGAGTGTCCTGCGGGAGATTTTCCAGGACGGCTGGTCTTCTGTGGCGCGGTTGCAGTGTTCGGTCAGCAGGCGATACAGAAATCGGAAAAGATGCCGAGGTACGCGCAGTTTCGCAAAGCGGGCAATCAGATCTTCGCGAGACACGTCGTCTGCAAAGAAATCCCGAATCGTGGATTGGGACGTTTTCGCATTGCCTGCCGCATCGCCTGCAACGGTATCCTCAGGCTGACACGCGCGGATGCGATTTGTAGCCATGTCGAACAGCGACTCGCCCGTCCATTCCAGCGAATTGATCAGGTTCTGTTTGTCCAGGCGAGAGCGTTCGTAGAATTCTTTCTCCTCCCGGTTCAGAAAGTAGACGACGTCGCGCGGCAACAACATTTTGAAACCGATGCCCGGATGTTTCAGGAACTTATTGTCGAACATCGACCACAGAAAATCCCGCATCCGCTCCGCTGACCCGTTGATCAGATGCGGTTCATCGACGCGATCCACCAGCACAATGATGCTGGTAAATCCCATCGGCTTCAGTAGTCGTTGAAGTTTGGAAAGTAGTTCGTAACGGTCATCGCTGCGATCGCGGGACGGCATCGGCTGGTCGTCGATTTCCGATGCCGGAAAACGCGCCAGAATTTTACGCAGCGACGACGTTCCGTGTTCCAGAATTCGCACCTGCTTTGCGATCTGTCGAGCCCGCCACCAGAGCGAGACCGTCCGTTTCAGATACGGAATCCAGCCGACCGCAATGATCACGTAAAGCCACCACGACTTGAGTGCACTCAGCGTTTTCAGACCGTCCGCCCGGAACCCGCGCAGAGCAAACAACAGGACCATGATCGTGATCAGGACGCCGACCAGGAATCGCCAGTGGACCGTGGGTGTCAGAAAACCAATCCGCCAGCGAATGTCCTTCCAGCGCCGCCAGTGTGACTGATCTGACGATTGATCATAGAACGCCGCCAGCATGAGCAGATCCCGCTTGCGCTGACGTGGCAAGTCGCGAATCTGCTGCAGCGAGATATCCGGATCTGTTGTGTGTCGATCGGCGATGACGTTACACAAACGCCGTGTGCTGAGCGTCAACAGGGCGTCCATATGATCCCACAATCGCCATTCCTTCAATGCCAGATCCGGGTTTCGCTTACGGCCTCGCAGGCGATCGCGGAACGTATCCAGAAACGGATTCAGGTCATCGTAGCTGATAACGAAACACCGTTCGGCGGGATACCTGTGATTGTGTTCCTTCAGGGCTGTAATCAGTTGCAGCCGAATGGCCGTCTTGCCTGAGCCTTTCTCTCCAAATACGATCGATGTACTGGGATTGCGGCAATCACCCAGGACTTTGTCCCATGCCGGATGATGAATCGTTTCTGCACAGTGCTGCTGGAAAATATGGTCCGACTGTGCGTCTTCCTGGCTGAACGGATTGATGTTGACTCCGTAGTGTTCAAGGAATTGTTGAATCTTCATGATGCTGTGACTTTAATGTTCAACGTCAGTTCCATTCCGGATTGCGAACGTCGTGCGGCAGCACGCGAGTCATGCGATGTAGTTTTCGCATACAGACTTCCCAGAGGCCGTAAGGATCTTCCTCCAGCAACAGACTTCCGGTGGATGACAACACGTTCCAGTCGCCGCGCGCCATCTCACTCTCCAACTGACCTGCACCCCAGCCGGCATATCCGCTGATGAGTCGGAACTGGATGTTCATGTCCGGCGGCACTTTCTTTCGGACCACTTCATCAAACGAAGTTTCACTGCCTGCGAGAAATAGTCCCGGCGAGATTTCCTGATCCTGTTTGCCCAGCGTCACGCAGTTGTGGAGCACGAAGAGTGCATTTTGCTCAACAGGCCCGCCGCAAAAAACAGGGGCATCAATGCCGTTGACCGGGTCATGCTGCGCCAGTGCTTTTCCGATCGTGGTGCTGGTCGGGCGATTCACAATGAGCCCCATCGCGCTTTCCGACGTGTGTTCGAGCATCAACACCACGCTGCGATAAAAATTCGGGTCGCGCAGGTGATGCGCGGAGATCAGAAACGACCCCTGGAGTGAAACGGTCATAAGTGGCCTCACCAAATCGGGCGAGAACGGTTGTGGACAGGAAATTGAGAGGCTTTAAAAAAGGCGTCAGGAACCAATCGTGCGGAGCACCCTCTGGGCCGTTTGGCTATTGGTTCCTGACTCCTTTTTTAAAGCGTACGGGAAAAACAGCCGTAGTGTGTTATGATGACGATCTTGTTCAAGGCGGCAATGCCGATTTTTTGCTGTGATTACAAAAAAGTCCGGAAGATCTGCCTGGCATGAATACTCCGCAACTGAACCCGGATCTGCATGTCGAGCTTTGCACTGGCGGCATTGATGATGTGCAGCTTGCCGCAGATTTGCAGGTCGATCGGATTGAACTCAACTGCGGCATGGCGGTTGGAGGCCTCACACCGCCCGCAGGCCTTGTCGCAGCAGCAAGGCGGATTTTTTCTGGTCCGATCATCGCGATGGTGCGTCCGCGCGAGGCGGGGTTTGCATATTCGAAGGCAGAATTTACGCAAATGCTGGACGACTGCGAATTCCTGCTGGCGTCCGGAATCAACGGCATCGCCATCGGATGCCTGATGCCGGATGGCAACATTGATCTTGATCGATGCACACAGCTCCGTCGCATGTTTCCCGGAACAACGCTCGTCTGCCACAAGGCGTTCGATGTGACTCCGGATTTGCAGATTGCCAGTCGGCAGCTGATCGACTGCGGCTTCAACCGCATCCTGACGAGCGGTGGATGTGCCGCCGCGATTGACGGATGTCCCACGATTCGAAGTCTGCTCGACGCCTGGGGCAGCCAGATTGAATACGTTGTCGGTGGCGGCGTGCGAGCTCACAATCTCGAATTGATTGTTCGTGAATCAGGCTGCGATCAGATTCACACGGCCGTGCGCGGCGTGGTTGTGGATCCGTCCACGCACGGCAATGCTGCGCTGGATTTCGGCAACATCCACAATGACGGACTCGCAGGCTACGGTGCTGCTGACGGATCGCAACTTCGCGAACTGATGGCCGTCGCCTCAAGGATTTCCGAACGACGTTGTGTGACGGAGGCGTGACGATGACGCAATCACTGCCGATCATCGAATCGTGCGATCACTGTTCTGCCTGCTGTCGTCGGACCCCGATTCCGCCATTTCAACCGGGTGAGGAATTTGTCTGGAACGTCCCTCCGGAATGGCTGATCCCCGTGGAGCAACGAATTGCGGCTGATCAGCAGTTTGAACTTCTGCCGTGCGTCTGGCTGGATCGGGACTCCGACCGCTGCCTGCATTACGACTTTCGTCCCCAGGCCTGCCGCGACTTTCAGATCAACAGCGATCTGTGTCGTCTGTCGCGCTGGGATGAGGAGGCGGGGTGACATCGAGTGAATTTCGGTGTGTGGCCCTTATCGTATGTTGCCCGATTTCGTGGACTCTACAGGATTCTATGTGCGATTAAGAAAACCGAGTTTACAGGTTGAATTCAAGCCCAACGAGCCGGCGCTATGTGAGCCGGAGGCATCGTCCCTTGTCATTATCCACGAAAAGCTGACTTCAGGACATCAATAATCTCATACCCTCGATTCTTCCATGGAGTTTTTTGTAGCCAGTCCAGATGGATTGCCAGCCGGGTTCGCCGTCGTGTTTTCGCGCGAGGAAGCCGCCGAGTTTCGCCAGTTCGCGGAAGAATTCGTAAACCGTCAACTCCTGCCTGGCGAGTTTTGGTTTCATCAGCAGTAACCGGCAGACTTGTCAGCAGAATCCAGCGGATCGGAGTGACGCCTTTCGGAGCGTTGACTTCCTCCACTACGAGGATGTTCGTGGCGATATCCCGAATCCCGCAGGACTTGACAAATGGGCTCTTCATTTTCGGCTGCGGCAGCGTCACGTGGGTTGAGCGAACCTGAATCGATGCGACTCGCGCGGGAACACCCGGACGTGTCCGCAGATGAAGCTCGTAGCTGCCGACCTGTGTGGAATGCGAGACCCCGTCTTCCATCGTCGTCATGTCTCCCGATTCCAGCTGCACCACGCGATTGAGCTTTGAAGCTCGAATCAGCCAGTCGCAGCCTTTCTGCACAATGTGACACATGGCTTCACCTTCCCTGACCAGCGTTTTACTCCTTCTGATCCTCCTTGATCATCGAAGCGGAATTTAACAAATTGATTTACCACAGAGGACCCAACGCGGGCTTCGCCCGCAACCCAAAGTAGCCATCACGCTCCGCCGTGATGAGCATTTGTCAGTCGACATTCATCAACCGAGACAGTTTTCCACGACCAGCCCCGTTTCATGGCCTGAAGAACAATCAGCGCGGGCACTCCATTCAGGTGGCCCAGTTCAATGCTCGTCACGGCGGAGCGTGACGGCTACTTTTCGATTTTACCCTCATCGAGTCCGAACCCCGGTGAGAACAAAGTTGATGCACGAGAACAACCTCTACAAATTGCCGCCTGAAGATCTTGGCGGAGCAACAAGAAATCCACTGTTAGTCGTACAGACCATTCAAGTCAACAACAATCGGCGTGCTCCGGTAGCAGACTTGCATGAATCTATCGCAGTTTCGGCCCCCCCCGCGCTCAGAAGCTGCGATTACTTTAGCTTGGACATTCATGTCCGAGATAAGCACCTCGGCAGAAGTCGTTTGGCATCATATCGTTTAACCGCGTGAGTAACGCCCCGCGATTGGCAGCGCAGCGCGGCCCGATGGGCACGCGGTTAAACGGAGAAACTTCTGCACTGATGATTATTGGCCACGCACCGTCGCAATGTCGAATGACGGTGAAGGCACAACGACGATCGCTTCGACAGTGTTTCATGGACATGCGACGGACATGAATGTCCATCCTACACACCCGCGTTTCGTCTCGACCAGCCCTTCGGCGATCACCACAGTCTCCACAATCAGAGCAATGACAGGGCCTTAGCGTTAGCGATCACTCTGGCGCGGTGGTAGGATAATCCCCACAAAGTCCTTCGAAATTGCAATAAATTCGCTTGGTCAGGAAAGCTTTCGAAGGGGCTTTTTGGGTAGAAGGATTCATACCCGATGCATTTTACGGAGTGCCACTCGTTGTCCCGCAGCCAGGTCAGGAGTCTCCCGTGCCAGTAAGTTCTGACTCTCAGAATCCAGCATCCCAGGTGGATTCTTCCCACCGCGAACCCTTGGCTGTGATCGGGATCGGGTGTCGGCTCCCTGGCGGCATCAATTCGGCAGTCGAGTACTGGGACGCTTTACTCCGGGGACTCAACGCCATCTGCGACGTGCCGGAAGACCGCTGGACACATTCGCGGTTTCACGACACCAATCCGGAAAAGTTTGGCTGCATCAGGAACGCGCGGGGCGGCTTTATCAACGGCGTCGACCAGTTCGACGCCGAGTTCTTCGGATACTTTCCTGCCGAAGCCCAGCGGATCGATCCGCAGCAGCGATTACTTCTCGAAGTCACTCACGAAGCAATGGAAGATGCCGGTCTGCGGCGCGATCAGCTGGATGGCGATTGCCGGCGGCGTCAACGTGATGCTGCGTCCGGAACCGTCGATCATGTTGTCCAAGGGTGGATTTCTGAATCCGGACCAGTACTGCAAGGCGTTTGACGCAGCTGCGAATGGCTACGTTCGCGGTGAAGGCGTGGGCATCGTGATCCTGAAGCCGCTCTGTAAGGCGATCGCCGATGGTGACCAGATTTACGCCTGCGTGCGTGCCACGGCAGCGAATCAGGACGGCTATCTGCCGGAGGGCTTCACCGTGCCCAACGTGTTTTCACAGGTGGCATTGCTGAGGACAGTCTACGCCGAAGCTGGGATAGATCCTTCGTTGGTGGACTTTGTTGAAGCCCACGGCACAGGTACGCCCGTAGGCGACCCTGTCGAAGCCTCGGCGCTTGGTTCTGTCCTGGGGTTTGAGCGAACCGCCGAACAGCCCAACCTGATCATCGGTTCCGTGAAGACGAACCTCGGACATCTGGAAGGTGCCGCAGGCATTGCGGGATTTATCAAAGCGGTACTCACAGCGCATCACGGTGTTGCTCCACCGAACTTGCATTTCCACGAACCAAATCCGGCGATTCCATGGGAGCAATATCGTCTGGAGGTGCCTACGCAGCCGACTTCGCTCAAACGCGGCGACCACCCATTGACAGTGGGTGTCAATTCGTTTGGCGCAGGAGGTGCCAACGCTCATGTCGTGTTGCAATCGCTGGCCACAATCAGCCGCAGAGCGCTAGCCC
Organism: Candidatus Kuenenia sp.; assembly: GCA_043722015.1. GTDB lineage: Bacteria > Planctomycetota > Planctomycetia > Planctomycetales > Planctomycetaceae > SXXK01. Next base: position 23,825 of record JAYSPO010001114.1, read on the forward strand.
CCGGTTCGGACATGCTTCCCGATAGCAAACCGGACGCTCGCGCGTACCGGCTGATGCCACCTGAACCCCTCGTTCCTCGCGGCACGTTGTACACCATCAGTTCCTCCAACCGCGATGCATTGCGAACACTGGCACTGCGGCATGCCGACTTCCTGGTTGAAAATCCGCATCGGCTCGAGGACATCGCCTTTTCCGCATTCACTCGGCGAAGCCATTACGCACAGCTGCTGGCGGTTGTTGGTAAATCTGCAAAGGACGTGGAGAGCCAACTTCGCAGGTTTGCTGATGGTGAGGCGGATACAACAACCCAAATAACGACGGTCACCCGTCGGAAGGAACCCAAACTCGCCTTCGTATTTTCCGGTCAGGGCGGCCAGTGGGCTCTGATGGGACTGCAGTTGATGCAGCGTGAACCGGTCTTTCGCCACTGGATGGAAGAAATTGACGCGAGTTTTCAGGGACTGGCGGGCTGGTCCCTGCTGGACGAGATTCGCAGGGAGGATGGTGAGTCCCGGGTGAACGACACGGTCGTTGTGCAGCCGGCGGTCATGGCGATCCAGATCGCGATGGTCAAACTTTACGAGCACTACGGAATCCGGCCAGAAGGAATTGTCGGCCACTCAATCGGCGAAGTCGCGGCGGGATTTGCCGCTGGAGCGTTGACGCTCGAACAAGCGGTCCAGGTCATTTATCATCGTTCTCAGGCTCAGAATCTGGCTTCCGGCAAAGGCGGTATGCTGGCGGTCGGGCTCACGCAGGAAGACGCCCGCACTCTGATCGCGGGTTACGACGGTCGCGTTTCCATCGGAGCCGTAAACGGTCCGGAGATGCTCACATTGTCCGGCGATACAGAACCACTGCAACAGATTGCACAGGTGCTGGAAACTCGTGGTGTCTTTAATCGACCGGTCCGGGTTCAGGTGGCGTATCACAGCCATCACATGGAACCAATCCGGAATGTCATGCTCGATGCGTTGATCCATGTGCAAGGGGTCAAAGCCACGATCCCGCTGTACTCCACTGTCACCGGCCATCGCGAAAACGGCGTGCATTTCAATGCGGAGTACTGGTTTCAGAACGCGCGCCAGCCGGTTCTGTTCACGGACGCCCTGAGCACTATGCTCAAGGACCACTACGACACGTTTGTGGAAATCGGCCCGCATCCTGTGCTGGTGAGCGGCTCTGAAGCTCTGTTCAGCAAGCGTGACACCGATGCCGTGATGGCTCCGTCGATGAACCGCCGGGATCCCGAGGTGACTGTGTTCCTCCAGAGCCTGGCACGACTTGCCGCGCGCGGACTTCAGCCGGATGTGACGAGGTTGTATGGTTCCGATTGCGGCTATGTCCGGTTGCCAAATTATCCATGGCAGCACCATCGACACTGGTTCGAATCCCCTGCGGCCGCAGCAATGCGCAAGGGGCCTTTCGAGCATCCCTTCCTGAAGCGTAAGACGCAAATGGTCACCGAAGACGGCTTGGCCGTGTGGGAGGCGGCCCTGAGCGTACAGAAGTTCCCGTACCTTCGCGATCATCAGGTGGATGGCGAAATCGTCTTCCCGGCCACCGGCCACCTGGAACTCGCATGGGCTGTGGCAAGTGAACAGTTTCGACACGAACCGTTTTTCCTTGAGAACATTCATTTCGACCTGCCGCTGATCCTGCCCGACAGCAGCCGTCATCCGCTGGACGTCCGGCTGGAGATCGTTTCCGGCGAAGGTGACTACCGCATCTGCAGTCGAGCAGCCGACAACGCAGTTGAGAATCCATGGACAAAGCATTCGTCCGGCCGTATCAATACAGTCCATGACCGATTTGAAAAATCGACAGCCTCGCTCAATGACCTTCGGCAGCATTTTTCTGAAGGCGATGCATTGGCCGCAGATGCGTTCTACGAGACGATCAGCGCAGCGGGGCTGGCGTATGGAGAGAAATTCCGCTGCATTCAGGAACTGTGGCATCGTGGCCATGAGATGCTCGCGCAACTGCGGCTGCCTGATGAACTGTTGCACGAGTCGCAGCGGAACGCCATTCACCCGGCAATCCTTGATGCGTGTCTGCATGCTGTATTCGCCGATGTTCATCGCAACGGCGACGTTCATCGCATCTATCTGCCCTATCGTGTTGACCGGATCCGGTATTACGGCCAACCGACGCGGGATTTGTGGGCCAGCGTTCGAGTCACGCGCAACGATGAGCACTACCTTCATTCGGATACGTTGATCTTTGATGATGCCGGACTGTTGGTTGCCGAGGTGCTGGGCTTGACCTGTAAGAGACTCACCGGTGCTGGTTCACATGCTGCCGACCGGTTGTATGAGGGTTGTTACGAGTACCGCTGGTTGCCCTCAAAACGTGACCAGAATCTTCACGGTCGGATCTTCGATTACACGTCAGCCGTGCTGATTTCTGATGCGTCGGGCGTCGCAGAAGAACTGGCAGCACGGCTTGCGGCAGAGAGCATTCAGCCGCTGCTAATTCCTTTCGGCGAAACACGCCAATTCGACGAACTATTGGCAAACGTGCCCCTGGATCGGCGGACGTTGATTGTGTTCGCGGCTGGGTTATCATCGATCCCCGCCGACTGGAAAGGACTTGCCCACTGCCCTGCTGTTCCGTTGCTGCTGCAACTTGCACAAACCCTGCAAAAGCGGGAAGGAGTGCCGCGTCTGTTCGTGGTCACCAACGGCGCGGCCGGTGTGCCGGGCGACCAGCATCTTGACCTTGGACAGGCGATTCTGCACGGACTGGCGCGTGTCATCAACAACGAATCCCCGAATGTTCCGCTGACAGTGATCGATCTGAGTACCGCCATCCGGCCGTGCGAGATCGATGCGTTGTCCTGGGAACTGCTCCACGGTCGCCGGGATCGAGACGAGTCGGAAATTGCGATTCGCGGTGACGAAAGATTTGTCAGACAGTTGTTTCCCGTGGATCTCGACGCCGCCGAACAGGCAGCGACCTCGGAAGCAGAAGGATTCGGCGGCGGCTACCGAGCCGACCTGCGTGATCCCGGTGTGCTCGATCATATCGTCTTTCGTTGTCTTCCACCCAGCAACCCGGGCGAAGACGAGGTGGAAATCGCCGTCAGGGCTGCGGCGTTGAACTTTAAGGACATCATGAATGCCATGGGCTTGCTGCCCGAGAAGGCCGTCGCTGGCGGACTGACTGGACATCGCCTCGGTCTGGAGGTTGCAGGTCGTGTTCTGCGTACAGGATGTTCAGTCCGGCATGTTCAGGCGGGCGATGAAGTGATCGCCCGCGTGTCTGAGGGTTTTTGCGGTCGAGTGACGACGCCGGGGCATTATGTGGTGGTCCGACCAAAGCAACTGACACCTGCGCAGGCGGCAGCGATTCCCCTTGTGTACATCACGGCCTGGTACTCGCTGTGCTACCTGTCTCGTATGGCCCGTGGCGAGACCGTCTTGATTCATTCGGCCGCTGGCGGAGTGGGTGGCGCGGCGATTCCGTTAGCGCGGCGGGTCGGTGCCACCGTGATCGCCACGGCTGGGACGAAGGAGAAGCGCGACTACCTGCGGCAATTGGGGGTCGAGCATGTCTTTGATTCGCGCTCTCTCGACTTCTACAATCACGTCATGGATGTGACGGGCGGGCGGGGTGTGGATATCGTGCTTAATTCCCTGACGGGGCGTTTTATCCCTCAAAGCCTGAAATGCCTCGCACCGTTTGGCCGTTTCGTCGAAATCGGTAAGTCGGATCTTTATCGCAACACCAAGCTCAGTTTGGAGCGGCTCGGTGAGAACATCTCTTTCTTTGTAGTCGATGTCGATCGGCTGGCCGTCCATCAGCCGGATTTGCATCGACGGGCGATGACGGAGGTGATTGGCATGTTCGAGCGGGGCGAATTGGCGCCGCACGAAATCACCGAATTCCCAATTTCCAAGCTTCCCGATGCCCTCAGATTCATGACACGCGCTGCGTATCGGGGCAAGATTGTCATGAACATGCAGCATGATCGCGTGCGGACTCTGCCGTCCCGAAACGCTGCATTCCGGCCCGATCGCACTTACTTAATTTCTGGCGGTGCCAGTGGATTCGGGTTGGAGATTGCGCGCTGGTTGGCCAACTGCGGTGCGCGGTATCTGGTTCTGCTTAGCCGCAGCGGCCCGAAGAGTGACGCAGATCGGATCGCCGTCGAGACGATGAAAGAGTTCGGCGTCGAAGTCAGAATGGCTCAGGCAGACATCACTGACTCGGAGGCCATCGAAAGCTTGTTTCAGCAAATTGACGAGGAGATGCCTCCGCTGGCCGGAGTTATCCACGGTGCCGCAGTGCTCGACGATGCGTCGATTCCCACGATGGATATGGAGCGTTTCACGCGAGTCTTTAACCCCAAGGCCCAGGGTGCCTGGAACCTGCACGAGACGACAGTCGCCGGTGGTGCACAGTTGGATTTCTTCCTGATGCTCTCTTCCATTTCGTCTGTGCTGGGGCTTTATGGCCAGGCAAATTATGCCTCGGCCAATTACTTCCAGGACGCGCTGGCTCAATACCGCCGACAACTTGGACTGCCGGCAACCTCCGTCAATCTTGGCGTCCTGGGCAGCTACGCTGGCATGTCCAATTCTGAAAACGATAAACAGGACATCGTGGGCATTCTGGAGTCTCAGGGTATGTACGTCATGCCACTGAAAGATGTGCTTGCCAAGCTGGAATCGGCTTTGATTCAGCAGCCTGTCCAGCGGATGACCGCTCGGCTTGACTGGCCATGGTTTCGCATCGCCTATCCTCATCTGGCGCGGGATACTCGCTTCATCGAGGTGATGAGTGACGCCGCCCTGGCGCGTGCATTTCGCCCCAAAGGTACTGGCCTGCGCACAGAACTGGCGGAAATGGAAAGTAGCGAGCGAGTTGAACGACTGCAGCAGGAACTGAAGAACAGGCTGGCGCGAATCCTTGACGCTTCTCCGGAGCGGTTCGATGTTTCTAGGTCCATCGATAGCTTCGGCCTGGATTCGCTGATGCTGACAGACCTGCAGGTCTCAATCGTCCGCGCGCTCAACGTCACTGTCCCGCTCATTAAGCTTCTCAAAGGACCGAGCATAGCGACGCTTGCCGCAGAATTGTTGGCTCAGATAGAGAACAGTGACTCGGACGATGTGGGCAACATGCAGGACGCCTCCGTTGCTGCCGAAGCCTTCACGCTGGCGGATCTGGACGGAGTGCGAGTCATAAACCGCTGGCTCATTCGGGGAAACTGCGATGCCGATGCACCCATCCGCCTGATCTGCTTTCATTCCATGGGAGTCGGTGCGTCACTGTTCACGAACTTTCTGCTTAATCCGCCGGATGGCTGTGACATTCTAGCTGTGCAAACTCCAGGACGCGAGAACCGGATTGATGAGCCGGTAGCAGAAAGCCTCGACGATTTGGCCGATCAGGTTGTAGCACAGCTATTGCCCTTATTCGATCGGCCTGTGGTCATGTGGGGGCACAGTTACGGCGGCATCGTGGCCAGCGAGGTCATTCGCCGCTTGCGCGAGCGCCACTACCGAGAGCCTGTTCATTACGTGGTGTCGGGTACGCTTCCGCCACATCTGGTTCACCTGCTACAAAAGCGGGATACTTTGCTCAAGGCAATGGTTGCAGACAACAGCCCGGAATATCTGATATCGCTGTCACGGTATGTAGATGACCCGGAGTTCATTAAGTCGATCCTGCCTCTGATGCGGCGGGATTATCCTCTGCTGCAGAGCTTCCGCTATCTGCCTCATGTGCCTGTCAGTTACCCAATCACAGCCTTCGCTGCTCGTCAAGACGACATGGTGTATTCTGACGAAATTCGCGAGTGGGCTCAACACACGTGCGGTGGTTTTGAACTGATTGAAGTTGATGGTGACCATTGGTTCCTGAATCGTAACCGCGAACTCATCGTCGCCACGTTGCAGGACATCGCTGGAAGCCACATTGGAAATGACGCCGAGCATTTTGCTCAGGCATTGACCACAGGCGTGGACGAGTAATTGCAATGAATTCACCTGCCGGGGCTTGGAATGTCCGCTTATTCTGCGGCCACGTTGCCTGATTTTCGGTCAATCACTCAGGAAACAAGATCTGGTAGTCCAGTGCGAAATCAGCACCCAGTGACTGCAAAGCTTGCCGGGCGGTGGTCAAGTCCTGCTGAGCTTCCGGCCAGCCATACTGCTTTCCGACCTGGCCGCGGGCGAGCAGCGTTTGGGCATGCTCAAACCGTGCCCCTTGTCTTTCTGCGACCTTAAGGCTCTCATCCAGATTCTTGCGTGCCTGACGAGCCTGCCCCTGCAGCGCGGCCATGAGACCACATTCCCGCAATGCATGCGGCAAGTCGGTCTGAAACGTTCTGGCAACCGACAAAGCTTGCCGCGCAGCTCGATGGGCGCTTTGAACAAGCTGCCGACGGCCATCTGGCGCAAAACTAGTTGACGTTCGCAATTGCAACCGATGCACCGTCGCCAGCCACGTCACAACGGGCGACACCCAGGCGTTCATGCCATTCTTCCGGCACACCGCGTGGGCTTGCATCAAAAAACGAATAGCCTCATGCAGTTCGTTCTCGCGAAAATGGCGGACGGCTTCAGCCAGCAATACAAGTGTGGTCGCCCACACATCATTTCTTTCCTTTTGCAGTTCTCGCTCGACAATCTCAACGGGCAATTGCCCGCCTGAGGCCCGCGACCAGACGTCCAGAGCGAACCCCGCGACCTTATCATCGCCCATCGCACTGCACGCCTCGTACAACTCCTTGGATTCGGCGACCGCGTCTGCCAAATTCCCCTTTCGATAAAGTGCATTGGCGCTTTGCCACCACGCCATGTTTCTCTCCCAAAAATCGCCGGTCCGTTCGAGAAGTCGGATCGCTTCCCGGCAACTGCTGATGCACTCGTCAAATCTCGCCGAGGCGAAGAACACCACGCCGAGGTAATGCAGCGATTGCCCTTGTCCGCAAACATCGCCCAGACCCTTCCGTATTTCGAGGGACTTTCTCCCGAAGGTTTCTCCGCGACTGAGCCACGGAATCAGGGACAACACGGGTGCATGGCTCGCCCACGCGTAACCCAATTCGAGTGTGGGTGGATACCGTTCGGCGAGGTTTATAGAACGCAGATGCGTCCACAAACAGGGGATTTTGCCACGGTCGAAAAAGTAGGCTCGGGCCAAATGGACATGCACGCCGATGGCCAGCAACTCGTTTTTAGTGGCTGGCAGACTGCGACGAGCCAGAAACAGTTTTGGAAGCATCGTATGCAACGTTTGAACAGCCACTTCCCAGGCAAGTAATAGCAAGAATCCCTCGGTACGGGTTGGAATTCTCCGACCCAGCAACCGGAGCGAACGCTCCATCGCGTCAATGCCGACTTTGTTGTCGCCTTGCTTGAAGGCGAGTTCGCCGAGCTTCCCTTCGATCTGGGCACGCGTGAGATCGTCACATGCCAAGAGCCTTGCCGCCTGGAACATTTGGGCTGCGGCCTGGTAACGACCACGCAGCATGAGCACCTCGCCCAGGCTCTCGGCGACGCGATAGCGTGTCGCGTCGTCTGCACGCTCCGCGCCGCGCTCCGCTATCCGAAAAAGTTGTTCCGCAATTTCCAGGGCGTATTGCGATCGGGCTTGTCCAGCCATGGCCATCGCATACGGGAATGCCAGAGCCGATTCTCCTGCGGCATCGAAGTGGTAAGCCAGATCAAAGAAGTGCTTTGATGCCTGGATCCCTGCACCACCGGCCTTTTGGTTGTTAATCGCGGTGGAAAATCCGGTTGATGAATCGATGACAGGATTGACACCACTTTCGGTCGGCGGGATTGCCGATTCGAGAACGCCCGCAATCCGGTGATGGAGATCCCTCAATGCGTCGGCAGGCAAATGATTCAGGATCGTCTCGCGGATACGGTCGTGGTAGGTCTCGATCTCTTCCGCCTGGGCCGTGCCGCTGCTGCGGATCAGACGACCTGAACGCAGCACTGCCATCGCGCCACGTTCATCAAGGCTCAAATCGGATGCCTGACGTGCCTCAGCAAGCCTGAGTGGCTGGCCAGACACCGCAACCACTTCAAGCAGGCGGCGTGGCTCCGCAGGCAACGCCTGGATGCGGGTCCACAAGACGTCGTCGAGAACAACAGCATGGGAGTTCGAGGTCTCGGCAACGTCCATGTTGGCGCCAACACATTGCACCAGTTCGTGGACGAAGAATGGATTGCCACTCGACTCGCGCGCGATCGTCTCCGCCAGCGCCTGACTCGCGGAATCACGGCGGCCCAGCAGCGTCAAAGCCAGCTCGCAGGCTTCGTCATGGTCGAGCGAATCAACGGAGACCTGACGCTGATCAATCGCTGTCCCGAATTTTTCCAGCGCTCGGTGCAGGATCGCGAGACAGGGGCTTGTGTCCGCGTCTTCACTGCGGTAGCAAGCGAGCAGCATCAACATCGGCGCATCCGGCGGTCGCAATATCTCCACCAGTTGCGTCACGCCGTCGAGATCGCCCCATTGCAGATCATCAATGAACAGGACCAACGGCTTCCGATCACCGAGTCGGGCCAACAACTCACGCAACGCCTCGAAGGCCCGGCGACGCAGTTCATGCGCATCCGAAATCTCCACTGTTCTGCTGGGCGCTTCGGCGACTGCGGCCACACGCTGCAGAACGGGAAAGACCTGTGCAAGGACTTGAGCTTCTCTCGGCAGCAAGGCCTGGGCTTCATGTGTCGGGATGCGGCGGAGATACCGGCTCAGAGCGTCAACCAGACTGTCCAGAGCCTTGTACGGCACCGATTCGCGTTCATAGCACTTGCCAGCGAGCACGACCGCTTCGCCGTGCTGCACCAGATTATCCAAAAAATGCTGAGCCAGCATACTCTTTCCGGCTCCCGATCGACCATGCAGACAGACGACTGCAGTACGCCCCTTCTGCACAGCGCTGAATGACTCGATCAGGTTCGCCATTTGCGATTCGCGGCCGACAAAAGTCGCTCGCTGCCCTGACACCACGTTCCTGATGACGGTTGAGTTGCTTGAGGGCGTCTCCGTCAACCGCTGCAACACCTCACTTCCACTGGGACGTGCTTCAGGGGACTTTCGCAGCAAGGAAACACACAGGTGGTTGAGATCCACGGGAATGCCGGGGACTAAATCCGCGGGCGCTGCAGGTTCCCGCTGCTGCTTGTCGATAAGAACCTGAATCGGTGAACCAGTGAACGGCAGTTTGCCGGTCAGAGCTTCATACAACATCACACCGACGCTGTACCAGTCGCTGGCGGTGGACTGCGGCTGGCGGCCTGCTCGGGGGCCATGTATGCGACGGTCCCAGTCACATGCTGTTCCGTACTTTGATGGACACCTTTCCAATCCAACTCGGCGGCCAGGCCAAAATCCAGCAGGACGACACGACCTTCGCGCGTCACCATCACGTTGGAAGGTTTAATATCACGATGAAGTTTTCCAAGCGAATGCAGAGCGGTGATGCCATGGGCCAGTTGAAGAAACGCTACCCGCAGTCGGTCATTTTGATGCGGCGACAGCGGAGTTGAAGTCGCGCCGGAATTACGGGGAATGGCAACATTCTCGTCGCCGTGGTTCAGTTGTGTGAGCTCAGGATATTCGACGGCCTGATAACTGGCCGCTCCAGCCTCTGCCCGAATCCAGACAAGAAAGTGGTCCCCAATGATCAGTTCCATCGCAATGACACATTGCTGCCCGGTCGAGATCAATTCATACAGCCCGACCAGGTTGGTGTGTATCACATCCGCCAACGCTCGGAATTCCTGCTTCAGTCGATAGACGGCGGACGGCTCCATGCGGTGAAGCGTTTTCAGAGCGACCATTTCCTGACGTTTGCGATCATAAGCATGGTAGACGATCCCCATGCCTCCACGCCCCAGTTGTCCGAGGATCTGGTAGTCGCCCACCACGGGCAGGCCCATGGCATTCGCCCGAGCCGCCATCAAATTCGGCCCAGTTTCGTCCGGCGTGCTGTGCAGCGATTGACTCGTCTGCAGCGCGGACATCCGCTCGGCCAGTTGCTGAGTCAGCTCGGGACAATCCCGGCACAATTCCTCGGCACTCACGACCCGGCCCTCAACGCGATGCTGCTCCCACCGCAGCAATAGTTCAGCCAATCGTGGGTCAAGGGGCATGGGCAACGTCACTCAAACTACAGGGGATGCGTGCGCCGTTACGACGAAAAAGTGGGGTAAGCTTCCAGCTTGCCGTTTGCCAATGACTTTTTCGTCACACGCTGCAAGCTTATGCCTCCTCGACAACCCACCAGTACCCGTCTTGACCGGGATGAACTCGGAGGACCCCAGATTTCGTCGCAACGCTTTGATGGCCCCAACAAGTCACTCAAGTCCGCTGCCAAAAAGGTCGAGGAAAACGAAATCTGTAGTGGCATTGCCGACGGCACCCCAGCCCGAGTAAGTCTAACGAGGCATTTGCCGTAAAGTCAACGCCTTGAAATTGCGTGGTCGAAATCATGGGAATCTGCGAATATGTCGCTTACAATAAGAGTTGATTTAATGGGGTCAGCCCCCCCCCCTACTCACGGTAGTCGAAGCCAAAAGACGTTTGGTTTTTCGCCTCGATTGCCGTCATGAAGAAGGCTCACCCCGCTAAATCAACTGGACTTAAATTGGGATAATCTTCCAGCCTGTCATGTTTGCCAAAGAGCGTTTGTTTCCATTCAGCGATGGCAAGCTCGAAGCTCACCCCACGTAAAACTGTCGACTAAATCAACAGACCGCTACTTCGACTGTCCCAGATTCAGCTATGCGACCCCATCCAGCTCGCCTGGATGGTGAAGTAGATGGAGAGCTAGCCGTGCAACATCCCACGACCCCACCCATTCTT
>JAYSPO010001115.1:0-1399 GCA_043722015.1 Candidatus Kuenenia sp.
ATTCCAAAACGTTGACATAACTCACTCGAACAACAGAGCTGAAATAGTAACCGTCACGGCAGATCAGCTTCGAGCAGGGGCAGCTTCAGCAAGCACACCAGATCGTGAATGCTGGCTTTGATGCCCTGGCGAATTTCCCTGTTGAATTGTTCCATGTTTTATTCCGAATGAGACAATCTGGATTCACAAGTCGCCGAGTGAGCAGCGGTGCCCCTTATGGATCGCTTGTGCTGCTGCTGACGCGACATTCCTTTACAGGCGCCCAATACCGTCAGTTTGGATTTCATGCGATCTGCGGGGCACTCCAGAGCTTTACGGTAGCCAGCTCGGTCTGCTTCATACCAGCTGGAATCAGCTTCACTGAGCAAATGATGTGGATGTCACTGCAAGCATCGCTGTTGCTGCCTGACGTGCAATCATCAATCCCGTTAAGCCTGAACAGTCAGCCAACGTTCAACGTCTTCGGTGGCATCTACGAGTGCGGCAATCTCAGACGGGACAGTTTTTCTCTGCCGTACAACGAATGACGCGATTTAGGCATCTTTGCGGTCATTCATTTTGTTCTGAATCAGTCAGGTTCTCAATAAAAACACAGGGATTCATGAGTCGGACGGCAGAATTCCACACCGTTCAAGTGCAGGCTGATGCTGCAAAAACAGGATCGTTAACAGACGCTTCGTGTCGATTCGAGGAGCTTAAGGCAACGCTCAATGAAACAGAGTGACTGCAAAGAATGCGTTGATCGAAGCAAAACGTAGAGATGCGTTCCTTACCGATCGAACAGTACGACGCACCTACAACTGTCTATCGCTGATGAAACAATTGAGTATTGCGATGACGATTGGAAACTATTAGTGTGTGGTCAACCGTCAACATTCCTGATTTCGCGAGTGAACACGTAGATGGGCTGGGAGACACGTAAATCGAACACGTACTTCTACCAGCACCAACGGCTGCCCGACGGTCGGAAAGTTAAGCAGTATTTTGGCAAAGGTCTCGCTGCACACATGGAGGCCAACTTCCTGACGTTAAGGAAAGCTGCCAGACACGTCGAAGCCGAAGCACTGAGGCAAATGCAGGCCGAGACTTTGGAGGCCGACGAACTGCTGAGGAGTTATTGCGAAGGTGTTTCTGAATTCATCGCGACTGAAATGTTCTTTGCAGGATTTCATAACCCGCGTTCTCGCGGATGGAGGCTGATGATGACAACGGAATCAAGTGTAGCGACAGAATGTGTAGAGGCCTCTACGGCGGCGGCTGGTAAAATGCCACGCCGTTCCACAGGCGATACTTCGACTGGAGAGAGACCTGCAAAGCCAGTATCAGGTGAGGCACCGCGGAAGCAACACAGTTCGAGATCGACGTCGGATGGGCACGCTGCCAAGATGGCTCGCGAGGC
>JAYSPO010001116.1:0-13391 GCA_043722015.1 Candidatus Kuenenia sp.
GTCAACATGTGGGGCATCATGCTGATGCAGCGTGTGTACAGCCACTCGATCAGAAGTCGTCCCGGCAGCAGTTGCAATCGCTTCCCGCCATTCATCATGTGCTTCGTTCGCAATGCCAAGGAAATCGACCGCGCACAGCACAATCGGCGAGCCGCTGCCCGTGAGAATGATTCCGCGGCTTCGCAGAGTCAGCTCATCGACTCGTTTGACGGGATCGTAGGCCATGTGAATTCCAACCGGTGGCGTCACGTCCACATCAAAAGTCGCCAACATCACTGTGGCGGAATCCTGAGCGTGGCCGACATTTGTCGATCCAGCCCAAACTCCGATCGTCATACACCACAGCAGAAACACCGCAGGCATGCGCCGGACCGGAATTGGCCCTGCAAAGTCACAACGGCAGCAATACTGGTGGCAGGTCGCGCGGGGCAAACGTTGAGAGTGTTGTTTTTCTGAGATGAATTCAGATGAGGAGGCTGACGAGTTTGCGGGTGCGCGCGGCTCGGGCGGTGCCGAATGAGGCGATTTCCGCCACGATGGGGCTCGTCCCCATCGAGCGATGATCATCACCAGATAAAAGAAGTCCGAAAGGCGTTTTCGCCACTGCGGAGCTTGCCTCCGTAGGGCGATGATCAATGGAATCACGGCTCCATGCGGACAAGTTGCAATGGTGGCCAGGTGCCAATTCGGGGTGATGGCTGGTGATGATCCGCGCTCGACGGAGGCAAGCTCCGCCGGGGCGTAAATCGGGTTGCGGGCGAAGCACGCGCCAAGCGGAATCAACAGCATAAGTTGAACTCCAGACGATGTGTTCATGGACTATTTCTTCTGAAACTCCGGAAGCGGATAATGCGGCAGCGGCACTGTTTGAGCCAGTACGGCCAGTTCCTGCAAGCGCAGCCAGCCGCGGGTCAGCAGGATTTCACGATCAGCGACGTCGGTTGGATCAAACAATCGCCGATCAAAATCGCCTTCAACAGTAACCGGTTCAAAATCCGGATGTGTGATGAACTGTGCAACGACAGGATTGCATCGCAGGTGGCGTTCAGGAGCACCGAGCAATTCGTGGGACGAAAGTTCTCCGGTGACAAAGCGAAGATACAAATCGCTTTCGCGAATCGATTCCACCTCTTCACCGCAGACGTCACAAAGATACCCCTGATCACACCGTGCCATAGTCAATCTTAATCTTAATCTTAATCTTAATCTTAATCTCCTTTTTCAACCTGAGTCACCGACGAGGGCAGTGAATCGATTATGATTAAGAGTAAGATTATGATTAAGAGCGAAAAGAAATCGCACTCGTACCAATCGGCAGACGCCGAAAACCTTAGCTGTCCAGAATCTTCGCACGCAGTTGCGTGAGCAGTGCTACGGCATGGCCGATGTCGGCTTTCTGACGTTGGCGGTCCTGTGGAATTTCGCGTTCGATGGTGAGCGGTCCGGTGTAGCCCAGTTTCAGCAGCGTTCGCAGGTAGGTTTCCATGCCCACGTCGCCGTCACCAAGCGGAACTTCCTGGCCCCATGCCGCGCCGCGCACATCCGGTGCCGCCCATTTTGCATCCTTGCAATGGAGACTGCGGACGAATTGGCCGACTTTTTTCAGAGCCGCAATCGGTTCGCCGGTTCCGTACAAAATCATATTCGCTGGATCAAAATTGATGAACAGGTTTTTTCGTCCAACGTCATCAATGAAATGGAGCAGATGTTCGGCAGATTCCTGTCCGGTTTCCAGGTTCAATTGCTGGCCATTCCGGGCAACATGGTCCAGCAGATCGCGCGTCGTGGCGATCAAATCCTTGTAACTTGCGGATGAAGTATCATGCGGCACAAAGCCGATGTGCAGGGCAACGGTGTTACAGTGAAGCAACCGCGTGAAGTCGCTGATTTCTTTCATTTCCTGCACGCGCGCCACACGAGTTTCTTCCGGCACCAGTCCGACTGTTCGCGCTGATGTGGCAATGTCGGCGTAACTCTCGCCCTCAAAGCCGCCGAACACTGCGGTCACGGTAATTCCGGCATCCTCGCATTTTTTCAGAAATGCTGCCGCAGCAGCCGCATTGCGCGTCGCCGCATGCGGTGCATGGAGTTGAATGGTCGGGACTTTCAGCTCGCGAACAACATCCAGATGAACTCCCAGTCCGGCGTCGATGGACGCAAAAACACCGATTGGCCATGGTGGCATAAATCTCTCCTGTGTCCTGAAGTCAAAGTGAAGAGCCGCATGTTGGCACGCTCCTCTGATGAACGCAACCGATCCGGGCTGGTCCGATCATATCGGGAATAGCGACTGACTCAAGGATTCTGGATTGGCGGGTTGGTTGTCAAATTGCTTCGTTGCCCGTCGCGTTATGGCAACCGCCCACCCTGTGCGGTTCGTGGCGTTCAGAATCTTTGGAGGCACGAATCGAGACCGTGGCACCTGATGGCGGGCACCAATCCCTGTAGTAGGGTATTTACAACATCCATCAACTGGCTGCATCGTACATTTGCACATCGTTCAGGTTTTCACATGGAGCCCCGTTTGATCACTCAGATCACATCCACGGCTCTGCATCCGGTCATCGTCCCGGCGCAGAACAGGCCGCGGTGCGTACTTCTGGCCGGGAGCGCCCGCGGAGGTACATCATGGGCGCTAAAAGTGCTCGATTCGCATCCCGCCGTTCAGGGATGTCACGAACCATTCTATCAGCTCGGCGGCGACCAGAAACTCAGCCAGTTGTGTGAACGTGTCAAGGACGGTCGCGGGACGCCTGATGACACGGAAGTCCTGACGCGTCTGTTGATGAACGCCTGCATTGAAACGCAGAAACCGCCCTTCTTTCGAAAATCTTTTCTGAAATCGCCTTCATGGATTCGCACGGCAGCATGGATGTGCGCCAAAACTTTCAAGCCCATGACTTCTGTCTTCAACTTTCTGGCCTCCGGTGATCTTAACGAACAACACCGTATCGTGATCAAGAATCGTCCTTTTCCGTTGCTCGATCGGATCCTGGAAACCATTCATGCCGACGTACTGGTGCTGCTGCGTCATCCGTGCGGCGTGGTCAGTTCCTGGCTGCGCGGTATCCGCATGGGTGTGATGAAGGCTTCGAGCGCCGATGCGGACGAAGTCTGGACGCAGTATTCAAAGTATCTGGAACCGCTCGGGTTTTCAGTAACAGAAGTCAGGGCGATGTCGCCTGCGGGCGTCCTCGCACTGAACTGGCTGGTTGATACGGCGCTCTTCGGTCAGTACGAACATTCGACCGTGATGAAGTCGCGAACCATAGTCTATTGTGATTTGGTTCGAAATCCCCTTCAGGAATGGAGTAAGGTTTTTGAATGGTTACACCTTCCATTTGATTCGTCAATCGAAGAGTTTCTGCTCCAGTCAGGATCGCCTGCTTTCGATCTGCGTCGATTAGTTGGCAAAAAACGCACCTATTTTTCGGTGCAGCGAGGATTGAAATCACCCATGGAATCGTGGCGGAAAGATTTGACGCCTGGTGAAATCTGCGAAGTTATGTCGATTGTTATGCCACATTTTCCGGTCGAGCAGTACTGGCCGGATTCACTTTCGTAGGGCAGTTGCCCGTGGAGTTATGTTATGATCAAAACCAATCCCATTCTCAGTTCCATTTCATCAATGCTGCGCGGACCAGACCCGCGACTCAAAGCCAGCTATTCGCTGTCACGCATCCTGTCGCAACTTGATTTACGTGATCTGCCGTACGACGAAGGTGTCAGTACAAATCGTCGTCACGACGGCACACGGCATGTTTCAATCGGGATCTGGCTGATCCCGGTTGAAGCCGGTCAAAGCCCGTCAGCAGCCGATGCGTCTCTCGCTGAACCCGCCGTGACGTGCGATCTGCGGCGTCAGGGAATCGGTGTGCTTGTCCCGAAGCATTCGACAGCCACACGATTACTCGTTGCGGTCGCCGACCTTGATGAATCATGGCGATTTTTTCTGACCGAAGTTCGCCATCAGTCGGCTCGACCAGGCGGCTGGTTTCAACTGGGTCTGGATGTCATCAAGATCATTGATCCGGAATCGTTGCAGATGTCGCATTTCCGAAATCGCCGGAGTGAATTGTCCGGGTCTTGATGCGCTCTGCAGAATCTGGAGCGGAAGAGCCTATCCATCGCTTCGGCACCGGAGGCACATACGCTGAAAAAATTGTTTTCTGCCGGTCACGTCTGTACATCGAACATTCGCGACACAAGCTCTTCATCCGGCGGTGCAGTCAGCAACGTGACGATCACGCCGAGCACGATCGATGCCACTAATCCCCAAATCAACGGATCGTAACCCAACAGAAAAATTGGTCGGAACGATGTCAGAGCCCTGGTCTGAGCCTGCATCAGTTGATTCGTGATCCCGATCGTGTACAGCACCAGCACGGTGAGTGCTCCGCTGAGCATACTTGTCAAAATACCGCTTGAGTTCGCTCGTCGCCAGTAACACGCCATCACCGCGGGAACCAGAAACGTCGCCGCTGCGCCAGACGTGCTGAACACAATAAATGCCTGCAGAAACTGCACCGGGTTCCAGTTAATTACGACTGACAGGGAACCTGCAAAAATCATCGTACACCATGCCGCGATACGCAGATGACTGCGTTCCGCAGCCGGGTTGACGAAACGCTGATAGATATCCCGCACCACAGCGGAAGACAACACCACCAGATAGGAACTGACCGTCGCCATCACGGCACCGAACGGAGCGGCCAGAATCAATCCCGCCACGAAGGAGCCAGCCGGCCACTGGCTCGTTGTTATCAACGCCAGACGCGGGATGATCTCGTCCGTATGTTCCAGGTCCGGAATCAGCGCTCGACCGCAAATGCAGATGACGATCAGTGGCAAATAAATCCCCATGTTATAGAGACTCAGCAGGTAGATCGATTTGCGAATCACGCTTGTGTCCTGACTGGCCATCAGTCGGACCAATCCGGCAGGAGTTCCAACTCCGCCCCAAACCCAGACGATAAAAAACGAAACAGCAAGAGACAGCGGCAGGAAATCCGGCGCACCAGCGACACTGTTGTAGCCTGGTCCGGTCACATACCCCGGCCCCGTGTGCTTCAGCGACGTCAGCGTTGCGTTTTCCAGTCCGCCTGCCGCCGTAAGCGAAGCGTAAAGCAGAATCATGACGCCGACGAACATCAACAGGCTCTGAAACAGGTCTGTCCAGACAGCGCCCAGAAAGCCTCCGATGAGAGTATAACCGACCACGGTACTTGAAAAGATCAGTAGGCCGATGTGATACCGTGTCAGCTTGATCGTGTAACCCGGCAGAACAATATCATATGTGATTCCCGACGCGGGAGTCGCGTCTTCAGAGACCGAAAGTTCGGACGAATCCGGCCAGGCCAGTTGCATTACAATTGCCCCGGCCTTGAATTGCGCAAACATCAGGAACGACATATAGAGCAGCAAAAAGATTGTACAGGTCAATCCCACAGCAGGGCTGTTGAAACGAGTCCGGAACAGATCGGGGACAGTGACGGCTCCCGTACGACGACTCAAATGGGCCAGGCGCTTGCCGATGATGCCAAAACCGGTGAGTGGGACGACCATGTAACTGCCAATCCATAACGCCACGATCCACCCGTGTTTGTAGACCAGCGAAGGAAATCCCATGAATGTTCCGCCGCTCTGGACGGTCGCCGTCAACGCCAGCGCCCAGGCTCCAAGGCCTCGATTACCAAGGAAAAATCCTTTCATGAATCCGCTGCTCTGGGTCGCACGATTTGCCATCACGCCGATCCAGATCGATCCCAGAATGAACAGGATCAGCATGGTCATCGCACCGTAACCCGCACGGGGTGCGGGAGGATCGACAGCCAAAGTCAGCAGCCGGTTCGCAATGTTGTCCAGGCAAAGGAGAGAAGCTTCCTGCATGACTCAGCCTCCCAATCCAAGGTCGTCGGCATTCTCAACGTCTTCACCCAGATGCCCGTCGCGAAACAGCAATGCACTGAAAAGACATGAGACCACCGTGCAGACACACCACGGGACGACGATGCCCCAGAAGATCCAGTCAGGAAATCCGTAGATGAGTTTCAGATCCTGAATCGGCCGGTTATAGCCCATGCGATAGCAGACGGTGATCGTCCAGGTCATGGCGGTCAGCCAGATGCTGATGACGACAATGGCTTCACGAAATGAAGAATTGACGACTGGATCCTGTTGGCGTGTCATGTGGTGGGACCAGGCTGGAGGGAGCAAACGGGGACCTAATCGTAGCGGAACTCGGCCAATTTCAGAGCGATCGGGCACGGCTTTTCTGCAAATTCCGCGAACGCTTCGCCAAACCGCGTGTCGCAGTGCGCGTTCCTCTGAGTGAGTTGGACCGGCACCATGGTCTGCGACCACCCACGTCTGGCCAATTTGTGAATTTGTAGGGTGTGACAAGCGGTAGCGCAGGCACACCAGACCGGAGATGGGGTGCGCTACGTGTTGCAAATTATCAGTAATTAGCCGGTCGTGGCCACCATCGGTTCAACGATTCACTCTGCAACGTGGGCGGTATACAATACAGAAGCTGTCGGCCTTTCGTGCTGGACGGCTCGGTCAGCTGAATTTACCGAGTAGATTCTTAAAGGATGTTTGAACTTGGGTGATCCAAAACGAGATTCGCTGAAAGTCGGCAGTCAACGTGCCATCCTGGTGGGAGTGTTTCATCCGGATGATGCTTTTGCGAGGACCGGCGCGCTCGATGAGCTTAAGGGCCTTGTGAGAACGGCAGGAGTCGAAGTTGTCGGCGAAATGACGCAGCTTCGCGAGACGCCGCATCCGTCCGTATGCATCGGTCGCGGAAAACTGGAAGAACTCAAAGAGCTGGTGCTGCAGACTGACGCCCAGGTTGTGATCTTCGACAACAACCTCACGCCGTCGCAGGGACGCGCGCTGGAACAGTCGCTCGAAAAGCCGATCGTCGATCGCAGCGAAGTGATTCTGGATATTTTCGCGACGCATGCCCGAACGCACGAAGCCATGCTGCAGGTTGAGCTGGCGCAGTTGCTGTATTTCCGCACGCGTTTGAAACGCATGTGGACACACCTGGAACGCATGGGTGGCGGTGGCCTCGGTGGTCTGGGTGCTGGTCGTGGTCCCGGTGAAAAGCAGTTGGAAACAGACCGGCGTTTGATTGACAAGCGGATCTCGGAGTTGAAGAGCAAGCTGCACGAAGTGGAATCCCGGCGAGTTCGTACCGTTTCATTGAGGCGCGAACAACCCACCGTGTCCATCGTGGGCTACACAAACGCCGGCAAGAGCACCTTGATGCGTTCTCTGACTGGCGCGGATGTGCTGGTTGAAGACAAACTTTTCGCAACTCTGGACACGCGGACTCGCCGCTGGAAGCTGCCGAATTTTGGCGAAGTGTTGTTGAGTGACACGGTCGGTTTTGTTCGCAATCTGCCTCACCATCTGGTCGCGTCCTTCCGATCAACTCTGGAAGAAGCGCGCCGCGCCGATTTGTTGCTGCACGTTGTCGATGCCAGCAGTCCTGAAGCCGAACGTCAGATTCAGACGGTGTATAAAGTCCTGGATGAGATCGGTATTCAGGTCAAGAACGTGCTGCTGGTATTGAACAAGGTTGATCGCGTCGAAGATCTATCGATGGTGGATGTCCTGCGGAGGCACTACGAAGATACGGTGACGATCAGTGCGGCGACCGGGATGGGACTCGATAAATTGGCAGACATCGTGGCTGAGCGACTGTCGGGCGGATTTGCGGAAATTGAAATTGAGGCCAGTGTCGGAAATGGGCGACTGTTAGCCTGGCTGACTCAACACGCAGAAGAACTCAGCCGCACCTACACCGACGAATCATCGACGCGTGTCCGGATGCTGTGCCGCATCCCGCGTCAGGCAATCGGCCAGATCCCGGGTGAAGATGTGACGATCATAGAACATGCTGCGGCAACGTAGCTTGACTCTCCGAGTCGAGTTGTGTTTCGTACCTTGCAGCTCGGGTGGCCGGGGTTGGAGGGCGCTAGCCCGAAACCCCGGGGCTTCCTTCGCTCCGCTCAGTCCAGCCCCAGCCACCCGATCCATCAGAGCAAGAGTGACAAAACAGGTTTCACTTAGGCACATCTCCAAACTCCGCCTCAACTGCCTGGTCATCGCTGTCTTCTTCAAACGACAATCCTCGGGCAAACCACGGATAAATTGCCGGTACAACGAGGGACGTGAGCAGCGTGGATGTGATCAGACCGCCGATCACGACGGAGGCCAGCGGACGCTGCATCTCCGCCCCATCGCTGGTTGACAAAGCCATCGGCAGGAAGCCGAGACTGGCGACAAACGCTGTCATCAGCACCGGACGAAGGCGAGACAGTGCCGTTTCGCGTGTTGCTTCCGGCAACGGCATTCGCTGTTTTCGCAGATGCTCCGCTGCACTGACCCAGACCAGTCCGTTCAGCACTGCAACTCCGAACAGCGCGATGAATCCGACACCCGCCGAGATACTGAACGGCATCCCCCGCAGTTTCAGAGCAAAGATTCCACCGCTGGCCGCCATGGGAACCGCCATGAAAATCAGCAACGCCAGTCGTGTGGATTTGAAAGACGTGTAGAGCAGCAAGAAAATCAGCAGCAACACGACTGGCGTAATCATGACCAATCGCCGACTTGCGGACTGCAGATTTTCGAAGTCGCCACCCCAACGAATCTCATAACCAATCGGTACATCCAGCCCCTCGTCCACCGCGCGTTGTGCTTCCGTCACAAACGTCGCGACGTCGCGACCGCGAACGTTGGCGGAAACAAATGTGCGACGACGATTGGATTCATGCTCGACACTCGGAGGCGTTTCTTCAATGCGAATCTCCGCCAGTTCGTCGAGCGGGACGGGCTTGCCGCCGGCTTCTGCCACAGGCAACTGTTTGATTCGATCGACTTCTGAGCGCCAGTCATCCGGAATACGGACGCGAATCGGAAACCGCGCACGACCCTCAAAGATGGTGCCGACGTTGCGGCCACCGAGCGCCTCAACAACGTCCATCACCTGCTGCGCTTCAACGCCATAGCGAGCCATGGCCGCACGATCGGGGACGATTGTGACCGTGGTCAGATTCGCCTGATAGTCAGCCTTCACATCTACCGCACCTGGAATTGATCGAAGTGTCCGCTCGATGTCTTTCGACAGCTTTGCCAGTGTTTCCAGATCGTCGCCGTAGATCAGGACGGCGACGTCGGCCTTGACGCCGGCGACGAGTTCATCGACTCGCATTTCGATTGGCTGCGTGAATCCAAAGGCTACGCCCGGAACCCTGCTGTTCAGCCTTTCAGACATTTCTTCAATCAGGTCGTCGCGTGTGATTCCGGGGCGCCATTCATGATGATCCTTCAGCATGACCCACACGTCGGTCTGATGCACACCCATGACATCGTTCGCAATTTCAGGGCGACCCGTCTTGCAGAAGACGGTTTTGACCTCGTCTCGAAACTGCAACAGTTCCGATTCGATCTGCTGCGATATACCAATCGCACCTTCCAGAGTCGCACTGGGCAATCGCACGGCTTCGATCAGCAGATCCCCTTCTTCCAGCCGCGGCATGAACTCGGCACCAAGGTTCATACCGACCGGAATACTGATCGCAAACACAAGGACTGCAAGCAGGGTTGTGATGATCGGATTGGCAATCGCA
Source organism: Candidatus Kuenenia sp. (assembly GCA_043722015.1). Taxonomy (GTDB): domain Bacteria; phylum Planctomycetota; class Planctomycetia; order Planctomycetales; family Planctomycetaceae; genus SXXK01. The sequence continues at coordinate 9,645 of JAYSPO010001116.1, forward strand.
CGCGTCACGATGGGTGTATAGAAATACTTGATCCAGCGAATCAGAAGCACGTCCTTGTCGGACATTTTCTTTGGCAAAGCCAGCGAAGCCATGGCTGGCATAAACGTCATCGAAAGAATCAGCGATCCGCCCAGCGCGAACAACACCGTGAGAGCCATGGGGCGAAACAGTTTCCCTTCCGTTCCCTGCAGCATCAGAATGGGAAGGTAGACGATGGAGATAATCAGTTCTCCAAACATGGTCGGCTTGCGAACTTCTATCGCTGCGTCGCGAATTACGTCAATCCGATTTCTGCCTTTCGAATTGTGCGACAGCCGATGTATGCAGTTTTCGACCATGATGACGGAAGAATCCACGATCAGCCCGAAGTCGATCGCTCCGAGACTCATCAAGCTGGCCGTGACGCCGAACGCGTGCATCATGCTGGTGGCGAATAACATGGAAAGCGGGATTGCCATGGCCGTAATCAATCCGGCTCGAAAACTGCCCAGCATCACGAGCAGCACGAAGATTACGAGGGCTCCGCCTTCGAAGAGATTCTTCAGCACTGTGTTCAACGTGCGTCCGATCAGGGCGGAGCGGTCGTAGATAATTTCAAGCCGCACTCCGTGAGGCAGGGTTTTCTCAATCGCCGTGATGCGTTCCTTGACGCGTCCGACGACTTCGCGTGAATTTTCTCCGATCAGCATCATGACCAGTCCGGTCACTGCTTCGCCTCGCGCATCACGCGTGACGGCACCCTGCCGCGTCATCGGTTCGATGGAAACGGAGGCGATATCGCGGATGAGCAGTGGTGTGCCGCCGGCTTCGCGACGAATCACGATCTGTTCGATATCGGCAACGTTCTTAACCAGTGCCTGACCGCGTACGAATCTCTGTTCGCCATGATGAATCACATACCCTCCTCCAGCCGCTGCGTTGTTGGATTCAAGAGCGTTGAAGATCTGAGCGAACGTCAGCGAATAGCTGGACAGCAGAGCCGGGTCCGGACGCACTTCAAATGTCTGGTAGTATCCACCATGCGTATTGATTTCGGTGACACCCGGCACTTCGCGCAGCCGAGGAGCAACGTCCCATTCCAGCACGGTTCGCAGGGCCATCGGCGAATATCCTTCGCCGCGCACTTCAAACTGCAGGATCTCGCCCAGCGCAGTGGTCAGCGGACCCATTTCCGGTGTTCCGTATCCGGCGGGGATAAGTGCCGCAGCAGCACTCAGGCGTTCGGCCACGAGTTGACGTGCGCGGAAAATCTCTGAACCTTCCTCAAACACGATCGTCACAACGGAGATTCCGAACTTTGAAACACTGCGAAGTTCTTCGACATCCGGCAGGCCACCCATCGTGACTTCCACCGGCTGCGTCACGTAGCGTTCGACTTCAACCGGCGAAAGTGAGCCGGCATCGGTGATGACGGTCACCTGAACATTCGTCATGTCCGGGACTGCGTCAATCGGCAGATGCAGCGCGGCGTTCAGGCCGGCGACTGCCATCAGGGCCGTTCCTGTCAGAACCAGAAAGCGATTTTCAAGTGTCAGTTTGATGACTTGAGCGAGCATGTTACTCTTCCCCTTGCAGCAGCATTTCACTTTTCAGGTAGAAACCGCCGGTCGCCACAACCTGCTCATCCGCAGACAGTCCCGAGATCACTTCGACAGCTCCATCCACGCGCATTCCGGTAATGATGTCGATGCGACGAAAGCTGCCGTCATTGTCCGGACTGAACACAAACGTCCGCTGGTCGTGTTCAAGGACAGCTGATTCCGGCACCGTCAGGGCTTGCCGTGATTCAGCCAGCGGGACGGCAACCTGCACAAACATGCCCGGGCGCAAATGACCGTCGGCATTGTCGATCACGGCCACAAGTGGAATCGCGTTTGTCGAAGGGTCCACTTCGCGGCCGACAAAATGCACTCGAGCCGCCAGCGGTCTGGCACCCGGTGTTGACGGCTCGACCCGGATTTCGTCGCCCGGCTTGAGGACCAGGGCGTTCCATTCTCGTTCGCGAAGATCGGCAGAGACCCACAGGGTTGACGTATCTGCCAGGGTCAGCAGCCCGTCGCCCACGGCAACTCGTTCACTTGGAGAGAATTGACGTCGCTCAATTGTCCCCGCAAACGGGGCTCGCAGTTGCACCAGCGACAGTGATTCTGGAAATTCTTCGGGGCTGGCGCTCGTGCCGGTACCATTCGTTGCCGCTGATGTCTCATCTGCTGCACTGTGTCCCAGGAGTGTCTGTACGGCCTGCTGGCTGATGCTGAGCCTTCGTTCAAGGTCGTCTGCCTGTGTTTCCGCATGCCGCAGGCTGACTTTGGCCGTAAACATAAGACTCTCCAGTGCCGTCAGCAGAGTGGCCTCAGCATTGTCACGGTTGTTGATGCGTTCTTCGACAATCCGCCCGGGGACAACGCCGCTTTTCGCATTTTCATGGACAGCATTGACGAGCGATTCGGCGAGCAATACGTCGGAATAGGCCGAAAGAAGTTGCTCGCGGTTTTTGCCGAGCGTCACGTTCTTGAAATCCTGCTTGATACGTTCGATCGGCACGCGCTCTCGAATGGCCTCCGACAGTTTCGCGAGGCCATCACAGATCTCCTTTTCCCAGTCACGGTTTTCTGCCGCAAGTTTCAGCTCCGAAGTTCGTTGCAGCACATCGGCCCGGGCATTGCCGACTTCGGAGCTGCTGAGTTCAATCAGCACATCGCCAGCTTTGACCTGATCGCCGGGATTGACGCAGACATCCGTAATAATCCCGGGTGTCGCCGTTCGAACTTCGACGTGTCGCCGATCATCGTATTTCAGACGGCCCGGGACGTCGCTCTCCGGACGCAGCAGCGTCGTAACGACTTTTGTCAGCGTGATGCCGGCGGCTTTGAGTTTATCCGGCGGCAACTTCACCGATTTCGGATCACTGGTCGTGCCGACATCTGCAGTCGCTTCCGGAGACTGATCAATATCGAAGCTTCCTGCAACAGAAAAATACCGGCGTCCACTGTAGACGGCGACCGCTGCAACTGTGAGTACAAGAATACCAATGAGTACACGTGACTTCATGGTCAGAACACCTCTGTGAAAACCTGCGGCTCAAAGCCCAACGGCTGAGCACATGCAAAGCAAAATTCGCCGGATCATCGGCGACACACAGAGATTCGCGTTTAGACCAGGCAAACGCCCGTCACCGCCGACAACGGATTTTCGCTCAGCAGCGTCTGCAAAAACGAACGAGGCCTGGTCGTGGCCGGCAGAGGTACACGATTGAGAATCACAACGTCAGAAACAAAGTGTTCCGTACCTGCACACAGGATGAGTTGCATCGTCTGAGCTGCGGAGGATTCAAAGGACAACGCTGCAGATGCACACGCAAACAGGGACAGTTCTGATGTCGCTTCGTCTCGAACAGGGCACTGATCGCCGGTCAGGTCTTCAGGAAATGCCAAGTGCCAGTGCAAACCCACGATTTCGTCGATCGGCTGCCCGTCGTGAAACGCTTGAGCGTGTCTTTCCTGCAATCCCGAATCTGTCAGCGCATCATGGTCATGCAACACAGGCACCGGCCCACGCCAGGCGCAGACACAAATCAACAGGCAAACGACCTGCTGCAGCGTTCTGTGATTGTTGACAAATTCGAACACGTAGTCTTCCCGGAGTCACAAAATTTACAACGGCCCGCTGCAAAGCTAAGCTGCGGAATTCGCGCGTCCGCCACCGTCAATGCGACGTTTTAGAAGCGAAAACGTTCGGGGCAAAAAA
>JAYSPO010001117.1:0-1527 GCA_043722015.1 Candidatus Kuenenia sp.
TTGATGACACACCGAGGTCTCGCCGTCGTGCGCTGCGCTATGGCGGTCGGGCCAAACGGCGGCCGTTTGACCCGTAATAATTCCTTGTCACCGCCGCCATCCGCCCGCTTTGCTCTTCCGTTGGCTCGGACGCTTAGCTCAGTTGGTTAGAGCACCTCGTTTACACCGAGGGGGTCGGGGGTTCAAGTCCCTCAGCGCCCATCAGTTGTTCCCGCAGGGAACCGAAACTATCCGCAGAACCCCGAAGAACCTTGAGTTTCTCGGGGTTCTTTGTTTTCAACGGTTCGGGCGGTTTCGTCGTTTCGCATGAAGCGTGCCCCACTATTTGCCCCACCGGATCATTTTTTGTACCAACGTGGTCTCCGTGATCACCCTGAGGACTGGCGACAATCTCGGACGATGCCCTTTCGAAATGTTCATCCCGCAATTGGAGGTAGTGCCGTGAGGCGACAATCTGACTGTTGCCCATCCAGGCCGTGACAGCGTGCAACGGAAACTGATCCGCCAGTTCAGTCTCCCGCGTCGACCGGACATTCTGGAATAACTTCGGCCAGGCCTTGAGACCAGCCCGCTTGATGACTTTCAAGAATGTCGTCCGCAGGTTCTGCGTTGAGTCCCGGTATCGGGTGATCACCGGCCCGCTGACAACGCCCACAGATTCGGCGGACTCATCATTCAACCGCTGGAACTCGATTTCGTAGCTTTCGTTCAGGATCTCAGCCAGCTCCGGGAACAACGGAACAACGCGACTTTCGCCGCCCACATGGTGTTCTGTCTTCGGACTGGTGACCGTGAACCGTTTCCCCTGCCAGTCGATATCTTCCCAATTCAACGCCAAAACTTCGGACGGACAGCGCATTCCACCGAACCGAGTCAGGGCAACGATCAGCCGCCATTGTGAGTCAGGGCAGGCTTTGAGAATCTTGGCAGTGTCTTCCCGTGTGATGAAATGGAACTTTGCGGCATTGCCAGTGACTGTTGACACCTGATCGGCAAACGGGTTTTCGTCGATCAGCTTCCGGCGCATCGCCGCCCGGAAGAATTGTTTCGCCAGCCCGCAGTATCGGCGAACGGTGTTTTCCGCTTGTGGCTGACTGTACAGGAACGAACGGAACTCATCAGCGTGGCCCGCGTTGATGCTTCTCAGGTCCCGATTTTCCCCGAGGTGTTCAATCAGGTGATTGACTGCCGATTGCCATTTCAGCATCGTGGACGGTTTCACGTTCGCACGTCGAAGAAGATATCCTTTCAGGTACATGCCCAGCGTACTGGCTTCCCTGGCTTCAATCAGTCCGGCCTTCGTCAACTTTTCATGCAGTCCACTACCCGCGGTGCGCAGCCAAGAGGCGGTTTGGGGATCCATCGGCAATCCGGAACGTTGTGACGCGATGAGGCTTTCAACGTACCGTGCTATCTTCTCGGCACCTGCTTTGTTCAACCCGGAAAGGCGAATGGTTTTACGGTTTCCGTCCTCGTCGCTGAATCGAACGCGATAGCCTTTGGAATCTTTCTCAACGCTTGCCATTG
>JAYSPO010001118.1:0-10500 GCA_043722015.1 Candidatus Kuenenia sp.
TGCTGTCTTCCCACGCCGATTGACAAAAATGCCGTGTTGGAAAGGTAAAGCGGCGACAAGTCGCCGCACTCCATATGGCTGTCGCTTGCATCAGGACTAGCTACGCTTATTCTTCAAAACATGTTAAAGATCGAATGCAGGATGGACTTTCATGTCCGTCGCATGGCCAATATCTCGGACATGCATGTCCAAGCTACAGGAATCGCAGCTAGAGACCGAGCTTCAGGAACTCGGCCCGTCTTCTTTTCAATGATTTCCGCCAAGAGCCTGAGCTTTGTAACCACCCTTCGATTTGAAGTAGAGGAACAATGCGACGTAGCATGCGAGCATGAATGCGGGGAACATCACCATCTTGCCCAACGCTTCGAAACTTCCGCTCTTCTTTGCATTCTTCAATGCCTGCAGACCCGCCTCGTCCGTGACAGTCTTTTCCTTATCCGGGTCAATGGCCTTGTAACTGATCCCCATGAAATCCTTGTCAACAATCACTGCCTCGGCGACTGCGGCGGATTTCGCTGTCAGATCGGCGCTGGCTGTCTGTGCCTGCACGTAACCGATGAACGGTGTGCCGAGAACCCCGACCGCGATCATGCCAATTCCCGAAATAGCATTCAGTGTTAGCGCGCCACCTTTCGGGCACTGTTCAGCAGTCACCCCCAGCATAGTTGGCCAGAAGAATGTCTTTCCGAAACCATACAGCGTTGCGGCGGCAAAGATCATCCCCAAACCTGCGTCGCCACACTTTGACAGTGCAAACAACCCGGCGATCGCGAGAACGGAACTCATCATCAACAGGCCGATCGGCGACAGGCTATGCACAATCGGACCTGCAAAAAACCGCAGAACCATCATGATGGCCGATGTGTAGACAAGAACCCAAACCGCATTTCGTCCGGCCGCTTTCATGGGTTCTTCCATCAGACCGCTGATCCACGAGTCTGTGCCGATTTCCGTGGTCGCCAGAGGCATCATGATGATGATCAGGAATGCCATAATGGGGCGTCCGAAGCTCCGCGTATACGCTCCAAAGGCAAGAGTGAGGAGCCCGGCGAGGACAGGCGCAATGTATTTGTTATTTCCTTCGTTCCAGCTAAATACTTCGCTGAGCTGCATCAGGATCAATCCGAAGCCCACCATCGCGCCAAAGGCACCGAACTCACCGAGCATCTCGCGGTAAGAAACCCCGGCAGCTTCCTGCTCGCTCTTCGGAAATTTCGCGCCAATCAGCAGCAGCAGGTAAATGACGGCCGGAATCGCCACCAGCCCGACAACGATCCGCCAGTCACCGTTCTTCAAAGTCTCTTCAAGAGCAATTGTTGCCACGCCGCAGAAGACGAGGCCACCTGGCCAGCCTGCGTGCAGGATATTGAGCCACTTGGTCTTCTCTTTGTTAAACATTGTGGCCACGACGGGATTGATGAACGCTTCCACCGTACCGTTACCGAGTGCCAGCACAATGCTGGCCAGATACATCAGGTCGTAGCCAGCTGCCTGGGCTGCCACCAGCGCCTCGCCTTCAACGCCTTGCACCTTCGCGTAAGCCATGCAGGCCAGCGTGAGGTAAACGGCGAAGCTGACAAACGAAAACACCATCGCGACTTTGTAGCCGATGCGGTCAATGACCAGGCTGAACAGGATGATCGAAATCGCAAACGGCCAGATCCCTGCCCCGATCAGTTCCCCGACTTTTACGGAGTCCAGATTGAATTCACTTCCGAATCGAACGTTGCACAACGTGATTCGACTCACGAATGCAAAGGACGTTGTGACAAGTGCGATAAAACATCCCCAGAAGACCATTTTCTGGCCCGCTTCTGAGGATTGGCCACGGTTTGGATCCGCCATTACAAAATTCTCCAGGGTGAATGATTTGAATTCAGGTCACGGTACGAGATTGAAGGATCGGACTGCATCACCACCTGACGAAATCGAATCCAGCTTCGATTGCAGGTAGAAGCCACAAAAACTCAGTGTCAGATGAACACGCGACCGACAACCGGACGCATCAAAAACACTCAGTCCTGCCGGAAATCCAGACACAGGTGCGACATGCTAACCACAGTCTGAGACGATTTCCAATCGTTCGGCACCAGTCCCGGAAGGAAACGAGAACTCTGTATCCCGCAAATCCGGCACCTTCGGGCTTTTTCTGAACTCGCCGCATGGCCACGAATGGTGGTGGAGGGGATGCAGTCACGGGTTTCGGTAGGCCGGACCAAGCGCAGCGCCGTTCTGGCAGGTGTCGGGCAATTGCCGGAACGGCGCTGCGCTTGGTCCGGCCTACAGATTGAGCGGCGCACGACATTCATGTCCGTTGCAGCGCGAGCAGGTTGCCGCGTAGTTCTGCGCGGATGCGGCCGGGAAGGTCGATCGAAACTGGCGGTGGATCGAGCAACATCGCAGCCAGGCGGTTCCAGTGATCGCGACTCATGTCTTTGCGCGACCAGTCTTGCTGAATCCACAACACCGTCAGCGCGTGCCGGACAACTGGCAGTGCCTGTTGAGTCAACTTCCGCACGTCCAGACGGCAATGTTCGGCTGTCCGTTCAAGGACGGCTTCGGCAAGCAGCGAGTCTGCCACGGCGTCGAGGCTCTGAAGTAACTCCTGAGTCTGCTCAGCCAGCCGCACGATCGAATCCTGCACACCCGGATTGAATTCGGCAGCCAACAGCGGGAGCAGTTCGTGCCGGATGCGATTGCGGGTGAATCGGCTGTCATTGTTGGTCGCATCTGACGCAAACGGGATGCTGTGCTGTTGAACATACTCCATGATCGTTTCATCCCGAATCGTCAGCATGGGCCGAATGAGTTCCACGCTGTCGCTCAAGCGGCGTCGTTCGGGAATGCCTCGCAGACCGCGCAGGCCCGTGCCGCGCAGAATATTGTGCAGCACTGTTTCCGCCTGATCGGCGGCATGATGAGCGGTCGCCATCAACAGCATTCCGTGTTGCTGTGCCGTGGCTTCCAGGAATTCATAGCGGGCGATTCGAGCTGCTGCTTCAAGACTTCCACGCGAAGCACGCTCAAGCTGCCCTGCCCCGCACTCCGCAATGACTGCCATCACATCGAGCGACTTACAGACGGATCGAACAAGTTCTGCGTCCTGCCGCCCCGCATTGCCCCGCAGTCCGTGATCCAGGTGAGCGACGATGATGTGAGGAATTTCCGAAACGCCACGAAGTCTGGTCATCCCGTGCAGCAGCGCCATGCTGTCGCGGCCACCGGAAACCGCTAACAACACTCCCTGCCCTGCCATGCTGAGGCGTTTCAGATTCTGTTCCAGCTGATTTTCGAAACTGGAACGATTCGCGGGTGTCGGGTGAGACATTTGTTGTTGATCAGTCTCCAGGGGGTTCAATGAGCCATCTCATATGAAGTGTGACCAGAGCCGGCGGCAAAGTGAACTGATGGTGTACCCTGGACATTAATGTCCGAGCCCCTCGCCGAGCAGCGTACCATTGTCGAACACCCCTTTCACAGCACTCGCGTAAGAATTCCAGCTCAGCACGGAACCAGCCAGAGACAGCACCGGTCGTTCGGCAATGTCCAGAGTTGCACCGGTTCTTCATCCTCACAAGGCGATGACAGTCTTTACGGAATGCCCCGGACGATTTCCGGACCGATCAGTATTGTCAGCCAGACCGGGAGTTTTTGCCAGACGGCAATGACGGCGTCGAACTTGCCGCTGTTGGGACGAACGTCACCGATGGCGCCTTTGCGCAGGCAATACTGCCAGACTGCGGGATATTCCTCAGCCCCCCATTGCTGCTTGAACTTAAAAGTGCCGCTGTCGTGCGAACTGCGACCGAAGTCAAACGCTTTCTGACCGCGTTCCACACTGCGTTTCAGACAATGCCAGTACAGCAGCATATTGCACGCAGTGTGATTGAATTCCCGGAGCGAGCTGGCACTTGGAATGAGCGTGACGTCAGTGCCGTGCAGCAGGAAGCCTGACGCGATCGGTTGGCCGCTCTGAAAGACGGAACAGATCTCTGCAGAGTTCCCGAACTGCGTGAGCATTTCACGAAACAATCGCTTTGAAAACGGCGGTGTACCCAGGTCTCGCATGTTGCGGCAGAACACGCTGTAAAATGTGTTCAGTTGATCCAGGTGCCCGAACGAGACGCTCAGCGACATGTCGTTCAGCGGCTTCTTGACCTGACTGCGAAGTTTCGATCTCAGCCCCGTCCAAAGTTCGTCGGCCGTCGTCGGCAATTCCAGACGCATGTGAACTTTTTCGGTGCTGACGGAGTTCAATCTGCCATGCTCAGCACGTCGTTCGTGTCTCAGTTCCAGATGTTTCACATTGAGCGAATCGGCCAGCGCGACGGCGCGGTCGATCAGCTGCGACGCGACGGCAGGTGTATCAGCAAGCACGCCGCCGGTGTTGAGATACGGCTGGCTGACAAGGAAACTTCCGAAGATCGGCCCCGAGATGTGCATCAACGGCAGTACGCCGACAATGTGTCGATTCTGTTCAACCCACAGAAAGTACGGACGATGGCGGAGCGCTTTCTCAAAGACCGACGCCCATTCCGCGCGCAGATGAAACCCATCGTAGCCCCAGCGCGTAAGGTAACTGTTCCAGCCAGTTGGCGCGGTGGTTTCGCAGTGCAGGGTGGTTGTAGTGGACGGCGATGATGCGAGTGTCGTGGTCATGGGTGAATTCGTGATGACGGGTGTTTGACGTTGGCTGGAGTCCGCAATGTTGTGCCGGTGATGATGCTGGAGAAGTGGAATCACAGTCGCGGAGCGACTGTGCTACGTAGACCGCTCGTAGCGGCCATTGGTCGCTCCGCTTTCGTCGCTGCCTGATCAGCACTATTCTTTATCTGTGCCGCGATTCTGGTTGAAAGTCCTCGATACACATCGACAATTTTTTTCATCCGGCGATCAAAGCTGAATCGCCGCTCGATGGTCTGCCGCCCGGCGGCGGCAAGGTGACTTCTCAGATCTTCGGACATCACGCATCTTTGCATGGCATCATGCAAAGCATTTTCATTGTCGATCGGCACGACGAGGCCATTCTGTTGGTGCTGCACAAGGTTCGGAATGCCGTTACAGTTTGTCGCCACCACCGCCCGCTGTGACGCCATCGCTTCCAGGACGACATTCGGCAGTCCTTCGCGCAGACTGCTGAGTACAAACAGATCGATCGCACGGTACAGTTCACGAGGGTCAGGCAGGAATCCACAGAGTCGAATGTGGTCCTGCAGTTCCAGATCATCAATCTGTTGCTGGAGCTGGTTTCGAAGGTGTCCTTCGCCTGCGATGACTAGGCACATCTGGTGGCCCGAGTGAATCAGATTTGCCGTCGCATTGATCAGATGCTGAAAGCCTTTTTCTTCCGACAATCGTCCGACGGCACCAACGAGAAATCGCTGCGAATCGAAGCCAAAGCGCGCCTTATCCATCAGTGTGGGCGGTGCGGTGGAGTAGTCATCCAGCACAATGGCGTTATCGATCTGGTGCAGTCGATCCGCTGTTACCCCGCTTTCGACACAGCGATCGTGCAGATCCTGAGACACGCAGATGACTTCTTCGTACCGCTTCATGCAGAAGCGATCGATTTTGTAGTACAGCGGCGTCTTCGCCGTGAACCGCACCCAGCCATGCGCCGTTGTCACCAGATGCATGCGATGGAATCGACGCACCAACAGTCCCAGGGCGTTGCTCTTATAGTCATGTGCATGCCAGACGCTGACGTTGCGATCGCGGCAGACGCGAATACAGTCTCGCACGACGCGCCAGTCAAGCGGGCCGCGATCATCAAGGCCGATAATTTCTGCACCGGCGGCAACGGCTTTGCGTTCCAGCGTGGCAAATCCCGGATCGCCCGGAGGCCGCATAAACAGGCATGCGCAGTCGATACCGTACTCGTTCAGATAGCGCGGAGAATTCAAAATCGTCTTCTCCGGCCCACCTCCCGTGCCTGTGACGACGCGCGTGTGCAGCACGAACGGACGCGATGCCGCAGTGCCGGTCGATGAGTCAGGAAGTCCCGAGTTTGTCATAGTCTGTTGCCCTTCAATACCTGTTCCAGTACGTCCGCCTTGCTCGTCCAGCTTTCCTGCTGCAGACGATTTCTGGCGGTGGCTTGTGAGGTCGGAATTCCGCTGGTGATTCGGTCGCGGACGAGCTGACTGAATTGAGCTGATGTCTCCGCCACATCCAGACAATCGCGCCATGCATCTGTCGATGGCAGGCGATTGACCACAACCGGTTTTCCGGTCGCCAGATATTCCTTCAGCTTCAACGGCTGCATGGCCCGTGTCACAGGCAGGTCGGCGTAGGGCATGATGAGCACATCGGCTTGCTGAGCGATCGCCGGCAACGCCGCCAATGGCTGTGCGGGCAGCGTGCGAACATTCGGCAGTGCAAGAATTTCGGGGTCGGGATCCTGTTGTGGCCCGATGAGTACGATCATGCCGTCAGCCATGTCCTGTGACAATCTCCGCAACGACGCGGTATCCATGCGACGATCGATCACTCCCCAGAACACGACTTTCGGTTGCGGTGATTCGAATTTCCGAACTGATGAAGCAACAGCCGAATTCCAGAACTCCACGTCAACGCCATGCGTCAACAATGACGCGGAACGCCCTTCAGCGGCAATCATGGCCTGCAATGTTTCACTCACCGCAACCAATGAGTCGGCTCGCAGAATCATCGCCCGATCCATGCGACGCAGCGTGTCACGGTCAAGCCCGGGCCACTGCGAAAAATCATCGACGCAATAGTAGACCCAGCGATCAACCGACAGCGCGTCAGGAAGGTCGGCCGTGATCGGCAACGTCGTCAGCCCGACAACAGGTTTCGGCATTTGCGAAATCAGAGTGGAAAGTTGTTTTGACAGCAGCCAGCAATTGAGCCGCCGGTCGTGCCCACTGGCGAACCACGGCCACATCCTGGGATTGATCACGGTCAGATTCGGATGAGTCTGTGCCGGGGCTGAGTTGCCCGGCCTTGCCGACAAGTCTTCCGCGGAATTCTTCGAGAGTGTCGCACTGCCCCACTGACGCAGCTTTTCGGTGACGCGCTTCATGGTCTGCACGTCAAAGCGCGGCGCACGAGTGCCGATGGTGTTGACCCACAGCACCGGGTATTGATCAAGCAGATTCCGCACCAGATGCTGGCACGAAGACGGATGACGTCCCCAGTCGTCGGAGAAGACGAGCAGCGAGCCGATGGAATGTGATTGAGGACACTCAGCGATCATGAATGGCCTCCTGTGCCTGAAACGGCGCCCATGCGCGGGGCGTGGTGTTCGCGGGGCGAATGACGACGATGGCTGCGGTTCAACACATCGCAGTAGACATCGCGGTAGCCGTTCAACATGCCGTCGAGCGAGAATTTTTCGCCGGCGCGTCGGGCGGCGACATCTGCCATGCGTTGGCAGAGATCGGGACGGCGATAAAGTTCGATCAGCGACGCCGCAAGTGAGGCATCGTCGCCGGATGCGACCAGAAATCCTGTGATGCCGTGTTCGACAAGTTCCGGCAGACCGCCGACAGAGGTAGAAACAACCGGTCGGCGAGCCGCCATGGCTTCGATCACAGTCAGTGGAATGCCTTCGCTGATGCTGGACATCAGAAACACATCGGACGCAGCCAGGAGATTGGCCACATCTTTACGCGTTCCCGCCAGAGTGACTGTTTGTGCGAGTCCCCGGTCGCGCATCGTCTGTTCGATCGCCGCGCGCTGATCACCGTCACCGGCCAGTAAAAGCCGCAGTCCGGGGATCTGCTTTCGGGCCTCATCAATCGCGCGCAACGCTGTCTGGTGATCCTTGAGTGCATGCAGTCGTGCCACCAGCACGGCGACGAAGTCTGTTGCTGTGTAGCCGAACTCAGCGCGAATTCTCTCACGGGCTCCGGCGGATGGTCTACCCAGCGATTTGAGATCAACGCCATTGTAGATGACTTCGACGCGGGATTCAGGCAGGCCTTCGTTGTCAATCAGTGCCTGGCGCACGGCATTGCCGCAGCCGATGAGCCGATCAGCGTTGCGGAGCAACAGCCGGTTGACGACCGATCGCTTGCGGCTGGGCAGGTCAGGGAAATGGCGTCCGTGTTCAGTGAAAACAACCGGGCGGCGACCGAACAGGCCACGACTGAGCATTGATTGAAAAAACGGCGTGTATTGATGCGCATGCAGAATCTCCGCGCCTTCCCGATCAGCAAACTCACGCAGTCGCTTCGCGCAGGCACGATCGATTCCCGGCTGACGATGCAGGTGTTCAACGGTAAAGCCGTCTCTCTTCAGGCATTCACCGATCTCACCGATTTCATCCAGCACCGCCACGACGCAGCGAAATTCGTCGCTCAACAGACGCAACATCTGATCGACCAGCACTTCTGCCCCGCCGACACCCAGCGCATGGATCACATGACAGATCGTGGGACGATCGTCGATGGAAGTGAGGCGCAGACTTGTGTTTGATGCTTGCATCATGGGGTTGAGTTTGTGGGCGGCACAGCGCCAGCGGGTTGTTGATTCAGGTGTGGGATAAGCTTCCAGCTTGTCAGGGTTTCCAAAGAACTTCGAGTCTTCTGACCCCTTTTTAAAACTTCATAGATAAGACCTCCGCAGCGCCTTCCATGCATTCACCAAACGACCGGGATGAAGCGCCTGAATGCCAGCGATGATGAATCGCTGCGGCGACTTGATCAATTTCCTGATTCGTAGCTTCTGCGGCACAAACATCGACCATGGGCCGACGTCATACAGTGCCTGACATGCGGGAATCAGCGTCGGTTCGCAGGTGCGGTGAAAGATGTCGCGATGGCCTTCGGTCATCGCGATCGACAAACATCGAGCTGTCAGGCGTGCATTTCCAAATGCGGCCATGTCGCTCCATGCGGCTTTGTTGATTTCGTTCGCTTTGGAGTGCATGGCGGCGGCGTGTGCAGCATCGTCTTCGCAGGACGCAGCGATCCGCAGCACGTTCGCTTTGCGAAAATCCTGAGCGGCCCAGGCTGCGGTTGGATACTGTAATTCTTCGGGCCGATCCAGCGTGCGGCGCTCATTGGCAGCCATCCAGCGTCCGTAACTTTTCATCACGTCGCGGCTGAAGGAATACATCGCGTCGAACTGCTCCGCGTCGCGTTTGGCGAGCAGATAGCGGCCCAGAGAATTCAGGAACACGGTATACGACCAGTGGCCTTCCGCGTCGAGCAAATGCAGGTCGCCAGGATTCTGTGACGGATGCACACAGCGGCGGATGAGACCTTCCAGCGTGTTCAGATATCGATCGGCTTTTGTCAGCAGCCATGCATCTAATAATGCATTGATTGAATTTCCAGCACCGCGGCCGGGTCCGTGAAAGTCTTCGAACACAGTTGCAGATGCGGCACCGGTTGGTCCGTTGTCGAGCAGTCCGAAGATGGTGTTGCGGCCATCGTCCATCTGGATCACCCAGTCGGCCAGTGTCAGCACGGATTCACGCGCTTCCGGGCTTCCCGTGAGAAAGTGATAGTGCAGCAATCCGGTGGTGTAATTGTGTTCGCAGCTCGGACCACCGCCGTAGGATTGGCCTTGTTTCTGATTGTGGCGTGAATACGTGCGATGGGTACTCGAACGGGCATCCACGTAATGATCCGTGTGCCAGAACAGACCGCCATTGAACGCCGCTCGATCTTCCGTAGTGTGATAGATATCGATATCCATCACATGCCGCGCCAGTGGATCGAGCAGGTCGAACCACTTGAGGTCGCCCGTCGATGCCAGTTGCAGGATGCCTCCAAAGATCATGTCGAACTGATTGTTGTAGTGCGACACGATCGTGCCTGAGCCGGTGTAATGCGTTTGCTCGTGATCGGCCGGTACGTCGCCGAAATTTCGCCAGCCATATTCGTCAATTGAAGTTCGCCGCGCGTCAAGGCTGAAGTCGCCGGAGGTGGCGTCATGCAGGTATTCGGCAAACTGTGATGCCGCGTCGGCTGTGACGGTGTCGCCATCGGCTGACCGGTGCGGCATTGCCGCTGGTCCCGTTCCGGGAGAAGCACAAAACCACGGCAGGACGTTTGTTTCGGCGATGGAATCAGCTGACTGCAGCAAACGCGGCAGGTCGTGGACCCAGTCCAGATCGTTGGCGCTGCCGCTGCCGGAACCTGTGGACAGCCAGAACGACTGCGTCTTTTGTTCACCGCCCTGAAGTTCGTAAGTCATCGACGGCAACGCAGGGAAAAGACCCACTTCCAGAGTTCCCGCAGTTGCAGCGACCGAGCCAGGGAATTGTTGCCAAAACTCCGGCACAGCGACGGCGAGATACGATGAATCACCCTCGACCAGCATTGTTGGTTCGGCGCGGGTCCCGACAGTCGATTGCGAATCAGCCGTCAATTCATAGCCGCGCGCCTGCACTTCATTCTGTCCCGATGCGGTGACGTGGTTTGTGCTGTTCCAATTCGCACCGCCGCTGCCGACTTGTCGCAGGAATATTTCGGACGACGTTGCACCAATTGAGTGATTTCGTTCCGGTTTCCAGTGCGTTATTGC
>JAYSPO010001119.1:0-2146 GCA_043722015.1 Candidatus Kuenenia sp.
CCGTGTTTGGTCAATATCTCGGACATGAATGTCCAAGCTACATGAATCGCAGCTTCGCACCGAGCTGCAATAACCCGGCCCGTCTCTATTTCCAGTCAGTAGGCCGGACCAAGCGCAGCGCCGTTCCGGCAATTACCGGATACCTGCCGGAACGGCGCTGCGCTTGGTCCGGCCTACCCCTGAATGAAGCATGGACTTCATATTAAGAACCAGAGTTCTCACGAACTCTGCACCAGGTTTTCGAAGATCACCCTGAAGATTTGCCTGTCCAGATCCTCACTCAGTAGAAAACATCGACGCAACCAGACAGACTACGGAGCCACACGGTCGCTGCTCTGCGACCTTCGTTCCCTCCGGAGACTGACATGATTAACCCAATTGTAATGCTGTCGGGACTGCTTGCCGTTCTTCCCGCGTTTGCCGCATCGATGGCAACAGCGCAGGATGCTGCAGAAATCGCCCCGGCGAACACCGTGCCACTCACGATGGAGGGCGACCTCGCATCGCAGATGGTGGATGGCATCGACCGGTTTCTGCTGAAGCAGATTGAGGAGACCGCCGCATCGCGAGTTGCTCGGTTCACCGTCGATACGTCTTCCGCTGAAGCCTACGAAGCCTCGTTGAAGCCGCATCGAGAGAAGCTGGCGAAGTGTCTGGGCATTCGGGACGCGCGGTTGCCGTTCGATAGCCCGGAGATCATCGTCGGAGTTGGTTCTGATCCGGTGATCGCTCAGTCGGAGAAGTTCACGGTGCAGGCCATCCGCTGGCCGGTGTTGAGTGATCCGTCGCCGCAAGGTCAGGGACTTCCATCGATCTATGGCGAAGGCCTGCTGCTGACTCCGAAGGGCGATGTTGTTGCCAATGTGATTGTGCTGCCGGACGCGGATCAGACGCCTGAACAGATGTGCGGCATCACAGAAGGTCTACGGGAATGTGAACAGGTGTCTCGTTATCTAGCTGAAGCTGGTTGCCGCGTCGTGGTACCGACAATAATCAGCCGCCACCGTGAAAAGCGACTTGGTCGCGCCGACCTGACGAATCGTGAGTATCTGCATCGGGCCGCATTTGAGTTGGGGAGAACTTTGGCGGGCTATGAAGTGCAGATGTCGCTGGGCATCGTTGATTGGTTCGCGAAGGAAGACAACTCGAAACCAATCAGCATATTTGGTTATGGTGAAGGCGGCATGCTGGCTCTATTCGCTGGCGGACTAGACAATCGAATTGGGACGACGTGCGTGAGTGGTTTTTTTGGACCTCGCGAAGGAAGCTGGAAGGAACCGATTGATCGTAATTTTGCTGGGTTATTGAGAGATTTCGGATCTCAGGAGTTGGCGATGCTGGTGGCTCCACGCGGCCTGATCGTCATGCATGAAATCGCCCCTGAAGTCGTCCTGGATGGGAATGGTGGAGCGCCGGCAGAACTACATACCGCTGAGACGGAGAGCTTAAAATTAGAATTCGAAGCGGCAATGCGACGCACAAGACCTTTCGAAAATTGGGGTTTCCTGGAGACGAAACGATGTGCATTCGATTCTAGTTGGGCTTATCCGTTCGTTCCACCGCTCCATAAACCCGATGGCACTCCGATTCTTCCGCAAGTACTATCGCCAATGGCTGGTGACACTGATACTTCGCGAGACCGCGAAAACCGCCTGATCCAGCAAATCGACCGACACAATCAGGCTCTGCTTCGCGAAAGCCCGTTCGTTCGCAAGGAGTTCATGTCGAAACTCGACATGTCATCGGTCGAGGCGTATAAAAAGTCAGCCGAACCATACCGTGAGATCTTCCGCAAGGACGTGATCGGTGAGTTCGAAATACCGCTGCTGCCTTTCAACGCTCGATCACGCAAGTCATGGGACAACGAAAAATGGACCGGCCACGAAGTCGTGCTGGATGTCTTTCCGGATGTGTTCGCCTACGGCGTGCTGCTGTTGCCAAAGGATTTGAAGCCTGGCGAAAAGCGGGCGGTGGTTGTCTGCCAGCATGGGCTCGAAGGTCGTCCGACGGATGTGTTTCTGGGCGACAATCCGGCCTATCACGACTTCGCAGCAAAGCTCTGCGAGCAAGGGTTCATCACGTTCTCACCGCAAAACCCATACATCTTTACCGACCGCTTTCGCACGCTGCAGAGGAAAGCCCAGCC
>JAYSPO010001120.1:0-1807 GCA_043722015.1 Candidatus Kuenenia sp.
CACATCCGACTGTCGATGAACGTGCCAGGACGTGGCGACGTGCCATTTCTGACGACCGGGCCAGGGGAACTGGTGGGCTGGTCCGGCTTGATCGGAGATGGACGAATGACGGCAACGGCCACCGCGACGGAAGACACGACGTTGATTGCCATGTCCGGAAAAAAACTCCAGGAACTTTGTGACAGCGAGAAGGAACTGGGTTACGTGCTGTTCCAGCGCGTGGCGCAGGTCTTGTCGCAACGATTGTTATCGACGCGGTTGCAGTTGATGGATCTGTACGCTGCAGAACGAGTGCATTCATAAGCAGGGATGCAGAAGTTTTTTCGTTTAACGGCAAGCCGCAGGCGTCGGCGGGCATAGAGCAACGCGGTCGCCTGCGGCTTGCCGTTAAACGACTTACCCCCACTAACTTATACCCCACTGCTTAAAGTAGCCGTCACACTCAAAGAACAACACATGACAATTACGACAGAATCAAACGGGACCGTGCTGTTTCTTGCCCGGAGTCAGTTGAATCAACTGATCCGGGCATTGGCCGATGATGGCTATCAGGTCGTTGGTCCCACAATTGATCAGGAGGCGATCGTCTACGGTGAGATTGCATCGGCGGAAGACTTGCCGATCGGCTGGACCGACGTTCAGGAACCGGGCAAGTATCGTCTGCAACGCCGGGACGATGAGGCGTGTTTTGGCTATGTGGTCGGACCACATTCGTGGAAGAAGTATCTGTTTCCCCCGGTGACTCTGGTCGCCACCGCGGATCGAACCAACGTCGGCTGGCAGATGAGCACGCCGGAAACAGAGCCTCCGCGCTATGCATTCCTTGGTGTTCGCGCCTGCGAACTGGCGGCGATGAAAATTCAGGACAAGGTCTTCATGGGTGGGCCTTTTGTGGATCCCACATATCAGAAGCGTCGAGCCGCAGCGTTTGTCGTGGCCGTCAATTGCACTCAGGCCGCGCCGACTTGCTTCTGTACTTCGATGAACACTGGCCCCCGCTGTAACAGTGGATTTGATTTGGCGTTGACCGAAGTCGCCGACGGCTTCCTGATGGAGATCGGCTCTGAGTCAGGCAACTCCGTCGCAGCTCGCTTGACGGTTGAACCAGCGACTTCTGAACAGCTTGAGAGGGGGAATTCTGCAAGGCAGCAGGCGGTTGATCAGATCTCAAAGCAGCTTGATACAACAGATATTCGCGATCTGCTGATGAACAATCTGCGCCATCCTCACTGGGAAGAAGTTGCCAATCGATGCCTGTCATGTACCAACTGCACGATGGTTTGTCCGACGTGTTTCTGCTCTTCCGTGAACGAGGTGCCTGATCTGACCGGTGATCACGTCGATCGCGAACGGAGCTGGGACTCGTGCTTCAACATTGATTTCAGCTACATGAACGGAAGTCCCACGCGGAACAGTATTCAAAGCCGATACCGGCAGTGGATGACGCACAAACTTGCGACCTGGCACGATCAATTTGGTTCGTCAGGCTGCGTTGGTTGTGGGCGCTGCATCACATGGTGCCCTGTCGGCATCGACCTGACTCAGGAAGTTGCGACAATTCGTGCTTCTCAAAAAGACAACTCAGTGGGAGGTGCCGTCGATAGCTCAAACGATAACGAGGGAGTTTCATGAAGCCTGCCACGACAGCTCATCCACATAATCCCTGGTTGGCGCATGCGGTACGGATTTCACGCATGGCGGCGGCGACACCAGGCGTCTTCACGTGTGATCTGGTTTTTCAGGATCCTGCAGTGGCAGAGGAGTACTCATTTGCTCCCGGCCAGTTCAATATGTTGTACCTGCCGGG
>JAYSPO010001121.1:0-1061 GCA_043722015.1 Candidatus Kuenenia sp.
TTCACGTATGCCAGTTTCAGTCGTGAACGTGAACTGGCTCCGGGGCAATTGTCGTATGCGGAAGTCCGCAACCTCTATCGATTCAATAAGATCACGAAGGATACGAAAGTGTTTGGCGTGATTGGTGACCCGATTGCACACAGCAAGAGCCCGCTCATTCACAACGCAGCGTTTCGCAAACTGGGTATTGATGCGGTCTACCTGCCGCTGCGGATTCCTGCGGATTTGCTGTTGCCATCGCTGAAGGAATTCGATCGCCTCAAAATCAGCGGTTACAGTGTCACGATACCTCACAAAGAAGGTGTACTGCAATTCTGCGATACGATGTCGGAAGAGACCGACTCGATTGGTGCGGCAAACACACTGTTCCGACAGAACGACAAATGGGTCGCAACCAACACTGATGCTCTGGCGGCGCTGGATGCCATCCAGGAGGGACTCAGGAAATCCGGAGGTGTCACGGATCTGGTCGGTCGAAAAGTTCTGATCCTTGGAGCTGGCGGCGTTTCACGCGCCGTCGGCCACGCCTTGCTGGGTGCCGGAGCCGCGGTATCGGTGACGAATCGTTCGCGTGATCGAGGCCGTGCGTTGGCGGCGGAACTAGGTTGTCAATATGTGTCCTGGGAAAATCGAGGCGCAGAAACGTGCGAAGTTCTGATCAATTGCACGTCGGTCGGAATGCATCCGAAGCTGGATGAAACTCCATTTGAACAGCACTGGCTGGGAGATTCGACGTTGGTGTTCGACACGGTCTACAACCCGGAACAGACGTTGTTGCTCAAGCACGCCCGGGAACGGGGCTGTCCGACGGTAAGTGGAGTGGAAATGTTCGTGCGGCAGGCAGCGAAACAGTTCGAACTCTTCACCGGTCAGGTTGCGCCGATCGATTATATGGCTGAAACGCTGCGCGTCTCCACATCAGCGGCGCACGCGATCATCAGTCCCGCCGAAGCTGCTCCGGTCGTGAAACCGAAAGTCGTGTTGCGCCCGATCGTAGAGCCGGATGACGATGACGATGATGATGAAGGAGAAACGGGCGACTCGGCGACCGAGTAAGGACA
>JAYSPO010001122.1:0-1777 GCA_043722015.1 Candidatus Kuenenia sp.
GGATGACGCAGCGATCAGCATTGACACAACTGAATCGGTGGCAGAACATCAACCTCGCTCGCGGTCTGCGAGTGCTCGTTGGATGGGTGCAACTCTGGATGCGCTCAGAGTCCTGGGTGGCTCTGGAACACCAAGCCAAGTGGCAGACTGTATTGCACGGGCCAATGGCCTCGCTGATGCTCACGAACTCATCAAGGCAGGAGAGGTTGACTTCAAGAATCAGGTTGCCTGGGGACGGCAGTATCTTGTTTATGAAGGGCTGCTTGTAGACCCACAAGTTGTTAGTCAGAAACGAGGAATATGGACGCTTACAGATCGTGGCCAACAGACGAAGCTCTCAATTGATGATGCTGCAGGGATCCTGAAGAAGTGGAGCAAGCATAACGCCGACGCCCGAAAACAACGGGCACGAGCGAATCAACTGGATGACGCAGCGAGGAACAATGAGGACGCCGTTCTGCCAGCCACGGGCGGGGTCAACCGTGTGACAGCGGCGACACCGAAAGAGGAGTATGACCTTGCCGCCTGTGCTCGGGACACGAACCACACCGTCGAATCATTAGCGCGCTGGGTGAAGGCGATCGAACGCAAGCAGCAAGCAGTGCTTTATGGTCCGCCAGGGACGGGAAAGACATTTGTTGCGGAACACCTGGCAAGGCATCTGGCAGACCGTGACGACGGCTTCTATGAGGTGCTCCAGTTTCACCCGGCTTACTCCTACGAGGAGTTCGTTCAGGGGATGCGACCAACAACTCGGGCTGACGGTCATCTCGAATATGCAGTCTTGCCGGGTCGCTTCATCGACTTCTGCGAACGTGCCAAGCGGTGCAAAGGGCGGTGTGTGTTGATTGTTGATGAGATCAACCGGGCCAACCTTTCTCGAGTTTTCGGCGAATTGATGTATCTGCTGGAATACCGCGACCGAGAGATCCCGCTTGCAGCCGGTGGTCAGTTCCGAATTCCATCCAACGTCCGCATCCTTGGGACGATGAACACAGCGGATCGCTCCATTGCCCTTGTCGATCACGCGCTTCGTCGTCGGTTTGCTTTTCTGGCCCTCCATCCCGACTTCGAAATCCTGCGACAGTTCCACCAAACGACAGGATTTGATCCAGCTGCTCTGATCGAACTGCTCAAACGCGTCAATCGCCAGATTGGTGACCGTCACTACGAAGTCGGAATCTCGTTTTTCCTGAGAAGCGACATTCGTGATCAGCTCGAAGACATCTGGAGAATGGAAATAGAACCCTATCTCGAAGAAGTCTTCTTCGATCAGGAAGCCAAGCTTGAGGAGCTGCGTTGGGATCGAGTCAGCGGCAGTCTTGCCTCATGATACCGCGCACTCTTTCGCTGACAGAATATCAGGCGACCACATTTTCAGCGTCGGAGATCTCGAACACCGAAGGTGAAACGCTGTGGCAACACTGGCAGAAAAAGATGAACGTCGAGTTTCCCTCACCAAAAACAAAGGGACAGTGGATCTTGTCGTCGCAAGGTTGGGTCGGCCACCTTCCGATCACACCGGAATTCGGGATTCGGATTCACCCTCGGGTTCCACTCTGCAATCTGTTCGGAATGCTCGAATATGCCTATCGACTCCGAAGCATTCAATTCCTGCCGGGGCTGATTGACTGTGACTCCTTGGAGGGATTTTTTGAGCGTCTCGTCAGGATCGTCGCGAGCCGTGCTTCCGATCGGATTCGAAAGGGGTTGCATCGCGAGTATTTGAGTGTTTCTGACCGGTTATCAGTTGTTCGTGGAAGGGTTGATCTGCAAA
>JAYSPO010001123.1:0-2247 GCA_043722015.1 Candidatus Kuenenia sp.
TTCCCGCCACGGAGTGACGGGCAACTTTGGGTAGCTGGCATTGCCTGCGTGCCGTCAACCAATCTATCCTTCTGCGTCTCTCTTCCGGAACCTGGAGTATGCCGATTTCTAAACGACAATTCGTATTTCTGACTTGTCCCGGCTTGTCCGCGCTGGTGACGCTCCTCCTTTCGATTCTGATTTACGAAGTTTGGAGAACACCGAACGAGGTCGGACGACAAGCCGGTGCGACCCGCAATAGGAATCGTTCTCAAAACGCCGCAACTGTCCAAACAGAAGACTCACCACACGGGTTTGTGGGAAGTGCCAAATGTGCAAAGTGTCACACGAGGCAGCATGAATCTTATCTATTGTCAGCACACAGCCGGGCCATGTCACTGGTGAATCCGGAATCGGAACCACCTGACGTTGCGTTTGGCCACGATCCATCCGGACGGAAGTATCAGGTCCAGCGAGAAGATGGAAAGCTTTGGCACTCGGAGTTTTTGAAACCGGAAACGGAGGCAGCACCCCTGGGTTCGAACGAATTGCCAAAGCCAATGGTCCGCGAACCCGTCAAGTACCTGGTGGGTTCTGGACGGCATAGTCGCACTTACCTTGTCGAAATTGACAGGTTTCTGATGGAGTCGCCGATCACGTGGTATCAATCGACGCAAAAATGGAGCATGTCACCCGGTTACGACCATCCGCACCATGAAGGCTTTGAACGTGCGGCGGACCTCGGTTGTCTGACTTGTCACGTTGGTCAGGCTGAACCTGTCGACGGCGCTCTGCATCGGCTGGCAATTACGGAAACTGCGATTGGGTGCGAGCGATGTCACGGGCCGGGAGAACAGCATGTCACAAAGTGGTTGGCGAATCCCGCTGGCGCGTCTGGCCATCTGAATGACTCGACGATTGTGCATCCAGGTCTTCTGAGCCGCCAACTCAACGAAGCCATTTGTGCTCAATGCCATCTGCGAGGTGATGCGACGGTTCTGCTGCACGGAAAATCGTTGAATGATTTCCAGCCCGGAATGATGCTGACGGACGTCCGTATCGACTACAGACTTGAATCGGACGCCGGGGCCATGAAAGTTGTCGGCCATGTCGATCAGATGCATGAGAGTCGATGTTTTCAACAATCGAATACCCTCACCTGCACGACCTGTCATGATCTGCACGCCGAAAAGCTGACTGAGCCGAGTTCGACTCTGTATCGCCAAAAATGCATCGCGTGTCACGCAGTCGATGATTGCGGATTATCGACCACCGAACGATTGGAACTGGAACCAGCCGATAACTGTCTGACGTGCCATATGCCTCAGGTCGCAACTGATATTCCTCACATTGCTTTCACGCACCATAGAATTGGAATTCACAAAAAAGAAGCATCGGCCCCCCCGGTCAGTCCGGCCTTGGGGCAACTGATACCTTTCGGGGATGTCTCACAAATATCGGAATTCGCGCGCCAAAGAGGCCTCGGTCTGGCATACGTCGAAGTCGCTGAGAAACAAGCGAATCCTGAACTTGCTGCCAGATACCGCAACAGCGCCAGTCAAATCCTGAAAGGCGTCGCGGAAACGCAGGACGTGAACGCAGATGGCGATGTTTTCACCGCGCTCGCGCGTTTTGCGTGGGATGAAGAAAAGCCGGCAGTCGCACTCGAATACGCATCACGAGCCATGAACAATCCGTTTATCTCGGACGGCGCCAGAGTCAACAGCCTGTTGATAGCAGGTGACAGCTATCTGCAGCTGAGGGATTCTGAAAATGCGATTCTGCAGCTCGAACGGTTGGTCAAGCTGCGTAGACGATCGCAGGACTGGCTCCTGCTGGGGATTGCTCAATATCAATGTGGCCAAAAGGCGGCAGGAATTCAGGCAGTCCAGCACGCAATTGAGATACAGCCATTTCGCGCCGACTTCCACATGACACTTTCAGACATGTTCAGTGACTCGGGAAAGCAAACAGAGTCCGACGTTCATCGGCGGCTGGCTGCGACTCTGAATTCTCAACCGTGATGCGTTGCAATCGTACGCTGGACTCGGCGTGTGGATCGCAGCTTTAAACCACGGATCACCCAACGCGGGCTTCGCCCGCAACCCATGGTTGAAGACGAAACTCAGGAAGATTTGCGACGGGAAAATGAAAAGCAGAAAAATTGATAGCAGAAAAATTGATAGCAGAAAAATGTCGGCATTCTGCATCTTGAATTCTTTGCAGAGAAATGAATGGCACAAAAGACTTCAACACTTGTTTTGTATT
>JAYSPO010001124.1:0-1935 GCA_043722015.1 Candidatus Kuenenia sp.
CGACTTGCCGAAAACCTGATGACAGAGTTGAGGTTTCAGACCGTCGATATGCGTCCGACGTACGACGCCGCAGACGAAGAACCGGTGGTCGTCCCCGCGCGTTACCCGGCGCTGCTGGTGAACGGTTCATCCGGCATCGCTGTCGGGATGGCGACCAACATGCCGCCGCACAATCTGGGTGAAGTCATCAAAGCGAGCGTACATCTGATCGAGAATCCTGATGCTTCGGTCGCACAGTTGATGCGCTACGTCAAGGGTCCCGACTTTCCGCTCGGCGGCCGCATCATGACTGATCGAGCGGCCCTGAAGGACATGTACGAAACCGGACGTGGCTCAATCAAAGTGCGCGGCGAATGGCGGTTCGATCAGCAGGGAAAAAAGCAGGACACGAGTCGGATCATCATCTATTCGATTCCCTATGGGGCGACAACCGGCCCGCTGATGGCGGAGATTGGCGAATTGATTGCGGCCCGCAAACTGCCTCAACTGGAAGGCGTCAACGATGAGACCAACGAAGAAAACGGTCTCCGTATCGCCGTTGATCTGAAATCCGGAGCGGACTCAGCCGCCGTCATGGCGTACCTCTTTAAGCACACTTCGTTGGAACAGAATTTCGGCTACAACGCGACGTGCCTGGTCCCCGCCGATCGTGGTTCGACCGTGCCGCGTGTCCTGAATCTCAAGGAACTCCTGCAGCACTTTCTGGATTTCCGTTACGAAACTGTGCGCCGACGGCTGGAATACCAGCTCGCTCAGCTTCGCAAACGCATCCATATCCTGGAGGGATTCGCAATCGTTTTCGACGGGCTCGACCGAGCCCTCAAAATTATTCGTGCGAGCGACGGCAAGAAGGACGCCGCCAAGCGGTTGATGGCCGAGTTTCCACTGGATGAAATTCAGACCGATGCAATTCTGGAATTGCAGTTGTACCGGCTTTCGAAGCTGGAGATCGGCCAGATTCGCGAAGAGCTGGCGGCGAAGAAAGCCGAAGCCGCCGCACTGGAAGCGATTCTGAAATCCAAAACGAAAATGTGGAAGCTGATCACGACGGAACTGGAGCAGGTTGCGGCGGACTTCGCTGACGGCCGACGCAGCGAACTTGGTTCAGCCGAAGAAATTGTGGAATATGATCCGCAGGCTTACATCGTCAAGGAAAATACCAACGTTGTTGTCACAAAAGATGGCTGGATCAAGCGTGTCGGCCACATGAGCAGTGTGTCGAAGACGCGTGTCCGCGAAGGGGATTCGGTGCTGACCGTGGTTCCCGGGAGTACGCTCGATCATGTGGTGTTTTTCTGCAACGATGGCATCGCGTACACGTTGCCGATCGATCAGTTGCCCGTTTCATCCGGCTACGGCGAACCGCTCGCCAAACGGGCGAAAATGAAGGACGGCGTGAGCGTCATCGGCGCATTGACGACCGATGCTCGCTTTGTCACGAGTCTGGACGAAGTCGGCGATGGTGTCGGATTGACCCTGTTAATCGCCACGAAAGCCGGCCAGGTCATGCGTCTGCCGTTCGAAGCTTTCCGTACGCCTTCGACAAAATCAGGACGCAAGTTCTGCCGCCTGGGAAAAACCGACACGGTCGCCTATGTGGATCTCGTCCGCGATGCGGAGACCATGTTTATGGCTTCAAAGAAAGCCCGCATTCTGCACTTCGCCATTGAAGATGTCCCGGTGCTCGGCAATGCAGGGAAGGGCGTTCGCGGCATTAAACTGGAAGCCGGTGACGAACTACTCGGTGTCGTCCAGCTTTCGCGTCCCAGCGATGCTCTTCGAGTCCGCAACGACAACGACAGCGTGCTGAGTTTCGGGCAGACCAAGTATCAGGTCACATCCCGAGGCGGTCGCGGAGTCAAAACCAGTTCGCGCACCGGTTTCATTGAACTCATTCAACCAGACATTCAATTGATTGACTGGAGCGAACTCGGC
>JAYSPO010001125.1:0-2877 GCA_043722015.1 Candidatus Kuenenia sp.
GCGAGTCATGCTGATCACATGGCCTCCCAGACAATTCGGGCCGAAGCGTTCGACAGCCTGTCGCAGCATGCGAAACAAGCCCAACGTCTCCCGCGTCAGGGGCGCGAGGCATTCTTCGTCGATGGGCGTTGACGATCCCATCCAGCCTCGACGGCGAGTGCCTGTTGTCCGTGGCAGGCCCTCAGGCTGACGATCAATGCATTGACGTCGCGTTCCAGTTCGTGTCCATCGCGATATGCACCTTCCAGCGCCGGTTCAGCCATGGCCTTGCGTCGTGACTGCCGCAATCGCCATTCGATCAGTCTGATCCATCGTCGATAGATTTCATGTGAAGCCACTCGTGTCAGAGTCTCGGCAAAGTTCGGCAAGATTGGCCAGGTCAAAGAAAATGCTCAGTGAACGAGCGACCAAACGAGCCTGGTCTTCATCCAAACCGTGAATCCGCTTCGACAGAGTCGCCTCCGCGCCGGGAACATTGGCGCGACGATCCCGAGCCAGATGCCGAATCTCGGTGACCAGTTGAACGGCCTCGATTCCCTCATCTTCGATCACAATCTGACCGAGTAAGTCTTCCAGGAGCTGCATGTCGCGGCGAAGTTGATCATTGTCGATCATAAAATGTGCAGACTCTCGGTGCAAATGGGTACAAAATCGTCCACCGATGCACTGTTGCACAGTCCGTGCCGAAACACGATCGTTCCTGCGCCGTGATTGAGCCGTTTGTTGATTCTTGCTCCGCGCGGTCATGAGTGAGAGAATTGGCGAGCGGCATGCGTCAGCTTGCCGGTAAAAAAGCGCTGTACCATTGGGCTCACGCCGCTCCGCTCGCCAGACTCAATCAACACCCCGCTTGCCCATGGCTGAACGACAATCTGCCGACCGGGATCGCGAAACCAATTGAAAGCGATCAAACCGGGCACCTGGGAAATTCTTCAGGAATTTTACTCGCAAATTGAGAATCTATTTGCGTATACTCACCGATGGTCCGAAAGAAGCGACAGTCTCTTTGTATGTTCCTGTCGGACAGGTTTTCCGGGGCTTTCATGTCATTTAATGTCGCAATCCATGCCAAAGCAAAGCCAGACGTACCACGTCTGAGGCCATCGCTGCAGCGTGTTTTGATGGCGGTTGTGACGATCTCTGTGGCGTTGACCTGGTCAGCTACGGCTTCCGCATCTTGCGGAAACTACCTGTACCGCAACGGAAAACAGGTCACCGATTCATCGTTTTCGATGAATGACCACAACGAAAATCACGCCTCAGGCAGGACTCCTGCCGGGATGCCCGTGCCTCCATGTCACGGGCCGAACTGTTCTGGGAATCCGATTCCGCTGGCACCGGTTCCGTTCGCTCCGACGAATCTGATTCGCGGATTCGATCAGGCCACTATCCTTGAGTCACTCGCTGATTCAACATCGCCATCGGGGGCGATTGAAATCCCCGCATCTGAACGAGGAGCCCGCTTTGTGCCCTCGTCCATCTTCCGCCCGCCTGCTGCGTGAGACGAAGTCTGCAACGCGGCTGCGCTGCATGCGCGTCGTTTCCCGATTGCCTTGAGTCGTTGTTGCGCACTGCAACCTGAACGATTCCTGCAGCCAGTCTTGCAGATGCAACCACAATTTCGCTCGTTTGCGGGCAAAGACATCCGCACTCCTATGTCCTGTGGTTCTCGCTCAATTCGCATTGGCGCGTCTTAACGCGCGTGCTTCCGTTGTGATGTTCAATTCTCCCGTCGCGATCGCGCCGGGTGTTCTTAGTTCGTGTGGTTATTTTTCTGTAACTCTTGTTGAAAGTACTTCCCATGATCCGTTTGAATCGTAAGTCGCGAGGTTTCACCCTCATCGAATTGCTTGTGGTGATCGCCATTATCGCGATCCTGATAGCCTTGCTGCTGCCAGCCGTTCAGCAGGCCCGCGAAGCGGCTCGTAGAACGCAGTGCAAAAACAACCTGAAACAACTTGGCCTGGCAATGCACAACTATCATGATGTGCATCTCTGTATTCCCATTGCCGATGTGAACGGCACCAGTACTCCGGTTTCGGCACATGCCCGTCTGCTGCCTTTTATCGAGCAGTCCGCCTTGTACGCTCTGGTCGATTTCAATGTTCCCTACAACCACGTCAACAACACAGTGGCACGGAACACAGAATTGCCGGCATTTCGCTGCCCATCGGATCCCACGCGACTGCCAGCATCCATTGGAGGCCGCAACAACTATTACTGGAACGCCGGCAATGTCGTCGTGATGTACTCATCTGGCGCTACTGGTCAACCACCCTGCAATGGAGTGATCTTCCACAACCGGAAAATTCGCTTCAACGACATAACCGACGGCTTAAGCAATTCCGCTGCCATGGCGGAGAAGTTGACGGGTGACGGAAGCAACGGAGTCTCGACGCCCAAGGTCGATACTTTCCAGCCAGGAACCTATCCCAACAACGCAGTCGAAGCGACACAGCAGTGCAACGCGGTGAATGTGACTGATCTCACTAAGCAAGGTTACTCCAATGTCGGTGGTCCATGGTTGCAGCAATATCATTCCACCAATCAGTACAATCATATTCTGCCACCAAACGGTCTCTCGTGCATGTTTCCTCCAGGACGGATTGCGACGACTGCCAACAGTCAGCACACCGGTGGCGTTCAGTTGCTGCTGTGTGACGGTTCCGTCCGGTTCATCTCGGAAAACCTGGACGTGAATACATGGCGAAATCTGGGAAGCATTGATGGCGGAGAAGTGCTCGGCGAGTTTTAGTCCGATGTGACTGCTACCAGTACAGCCCTGTTGTTCCAGCGCCAATCGCGTGATTGGCGTCTGGAGGATTGAGTGAATTGCTGCGTGAGATTGACGCACAGTGCGCGCATCTTTCGGCGAGC
>JAYSPO010001126.1:0-6804 GCA_043722015.1 Candidatus Kuenenia sp.
GTTTAACGGCGAGCCGTAGGCGTAGGCGGCAGAGAGTTGCGCCTACGCCTACGGCTCGCCGTTAAACGAATGACGTTCCCATAAATCACGCACATAGAATCCGGTAGGGTCAGAGAATTGTTATGTGGGATACTTCGAAAATCCGCACGGAGAACAATGGATCTTCACCTTGAACCGGCAGACCGGCAAAGCGACGCTACGAGGCGGCGACGTCGGATGGAATACGCAGTTCGACGTCACAAACGGGACGGTTGCTGATCTGATTCTGGGCCACGAGGAACAGCTTTGGCTTCAGGCCTGCTGGTCGTCAGCACGAAAGCAAGTGGTCCGAGATTGAGTCGCCTGAGCGACAGGCTCGCAACTGCCAGATCATCGTGTGCGAATGCCAATGGAGAACGCCTTTGCAGGACTGGTCACCGTTAGCAGTTTGATCTCTGCATCCGTAAGACCCGCTTTCCGCAGAGCCGGCAGGAATTCAGCGAACAGCGTCTCATATCCGCGATATGTGCCGCCATTCGGCTCACCCACAGAATACCAGCCTGCGTCGTGCGAGATCAGCACGCGATGGCCCATGCGCCTGATCGAAGTCGATGCCAACGAGAAACTGAGATTTGTGCAGTTCCCACTTGTGAAAAGTTCTCTGTAGAGACGCACTGTTTCGGCAAATGAATTTGGAATCGGCTTTTCGGCATCACATGACGTGGAGACTACATTGCAGGATTTCACGGTTTTGCATTCTCGTTTTAGTCGACATCTTCGCTTCCTGACTGCTGCCTCGGGCTAATTCTCCTGTGTCCATTCCCGAAGAATTGTTGCCACTGAAATTGCCGTCTCGCCTGGAGACTGCCCGTCCGTTTCCACCTTTGCATGTGCCTCATCGTAAACCTGCTTCCGTTGTGGATTGAATTCATCCTGACGATAGAGTTCGAGTGATCTCGATTCTCTCGAATTCTCTCGGTCCTTAATCCTTGCGTAAGCCACGTCCGGGGCTGCGATGATTGAGATCGTCTTGAATTGCAGGTGTAGACGACGTGCTGACGTTGCAACCTGGAAGCCTGCTCCGACGTCCACAACCACATGTTTTACCGGATTGCCATTCGTATGTGCTTTTAGTGCCTGAAAACCAAGCGCAAAGAACTTCTCAGGGTCTCGGATTGTCCTAATTCAAATGCGAAATTGATGCAGTCGCAACAATCCCAGTCTCGACTGCCCATTCCGCAGTGATTTTGTCGAGGTCGAGAAACACGATTTTAGGCAACATCGGCTCCAATTGACGCAGAGTTGTGGACTTTCCGATTCCAGATGGGCCGACAATTAAAATGATCATGGACTTTCTCTCAAGGCAAACATCAAACCCGCGCCAGCGTCCCCGTCTGAATCAGCTTATCGAACTGAGCCTCCACTTTTTGCGGCAGCGAGCCGCCGCGAATCAGGGCGCCCAGTTCCATGTTGATGGTGAAGGCTTGTTGAGTCAGATTGGCGGACGACAGAAACAGCCACTCGCTGTCGGCGACGGCGCATTTGACATGAAGGCTGCCGGGCTTGCCGGTGGCGCTGAGTTTGCGTTTGTCGAGCGGCCAGAAGTAGACCGACGACCGAGCCTCAACTTCGCTCCCAAGCGCCCGGATCGTGTTGTATTCATTCTCGCCGCCCAGTTTGTCAGGCGTCTCCAGGATCACGGTTAGGCGAACTCCTCGCTGTGCTGCTTTCACCAGTGCCTTCGCGACGTTAGGAATGCTGTATACGGCGAAGCTGACAAGAGTGATACGATCCTGTGCAGAATCCAGAACCTGCAGAATCGCCTGCTCCGTCCGACGAAACGGTAGATCTTTCGATTCCGGGCCGGTCCAGACCAGCTCAACGCTCTGCGAATCCTTGTGCTGTTGTTCGGCCACGGCTGCTGTCAGCAGCGCGGCCGCCACCACCTGAGCGTCCGCCGTCGCGGCGGAATTCTTCCAGAACGAAACGAATTCAATCGCTTTATCGCGATACTGATGATGCGGAATACGCTGTGAGATCTCCGTCGGTAAGCTGGCGATGAGCCTTGACGAAATCGCTTCGGCCAATGATTCCACAACATTTCGAGGCAATTGCGCCGCAAGAATTGTCGCCTGCTGAATGAGCTCATGCAGCGGCTTCATGGGTCAATCCGAAAGAAGGCAACATCCGTTCGGTCCACAGTTGCCACCAACGAAGCCCGGTCGAGAAACTTGTTGCCGCGCTCGCATGATGTCTCTGGCAGAAACGAACACGCATGACAGGCGGCACCGTGCAGTTTTTCGCCGCCGCCGACAGGATGTTCAGCGCACAAGGGATCGGAAGAACAGAGGCTCACTTTCTCCAGGGCTCGACGAATGTGTCGTCCCAGTTTAT
Source organism: Candidatus Kuenenia sp. (assembly GCA_043722015.1). GTDB lineage: Bacteria > Planctomycetota > Planctomycetia > Planctomycetales > Planctomycetaceae > SXXK01. The sequence continues at coordinate 2,374 of JAYSPO010001126.1, forward strand.
CCGGCGTCCCCAGCGCACAAAGTCCGCCCAGCGTTCCTTCACTGTCCGGCGCTGATGTGTAGATCAGAACTCCGGCCATCGGGTCGCCGTCCCAGGGATTCCGGGAATAGATGCGTTCAGCAATCGATGCTGACGTGTATCCGCATTCGACAGCCAATTGTCGGATCATGGCGTGAGCAAACGAATGCAGCATCACGTATCGAATGCCGGGAAATCCCAGGTCCGGATCAGGCAGATTCTTCGATGCCTTCCAACTATGATTCGCCCGATTGAAATCCTGCGCGTAATCCGGATGCTTCTTTACCCAATTGGCAATCGCCGCCTCACTGAATTGAAAGAAGATTCCTTCCCCGCGAGTTTCGCTGGCAGGAATCCACGTAGATTTCTTTCGCGATATGGGAGCTCGGCGATCCTCCGGTAAGTCCGCCGCCGTGTCAAAGTCCCTCGCTGACATTAGACGCGAAAATCCAACCAGAGCCCGAACTTCGCGAAGCTTTTCAACCAGAACAATCTTTTCGAAGTACTGAAGAAACCCTTCCGGCGGATCAACCGGCTTCAGCTTGAAACTGCGACTTTCCATCGCCTTCGTCGGATTCGAGAAGACTTTCCATTCCGGCGACTTCAGATCCTTCGGATCATCATCACTGTCCGCCGTGGCCGTCTTCAGTTCCTCAAGTTTATTCCAGATCTGATCGTCAGTGAACTTCGCAAAGTCCTTGAGCAATCCCTGACGCCGAGCGTAACCCAGTACCGACTTGCTGTCCATATCGGCGAACACCGCAGAATTCTCGACAATCAGCTTTCCCAGATCATCCTTTGCCTGCGGCACCGATAGCGCAGAAATCAGCACAGGAAACCAGGTATTCGACGCACCCAGAGCAATCGGACGAACTCGATCGCACTTACAGCCGTCGGGATCAATGTCGCGCAAATGTGGTCGTCTTGCTGTGCATGCGGGCAACAGCTTTGCACCAATGGGCCCCATCACTTCGGCCAGACGTCGCTTTGCGCCGCAGGCGTCACAGCTGATCATCACGTCCGCCATTTCGCCAGACGGACCATATTCAAACATTCTCAGTGGACCATTGCACCCGACCACTCCGCGATGAGCAAAATGGAGCCACGGGAAATCATCCAGGTGGCCTTGCTCACACGTGACCAGAAACCTCGCCGGAATTGCCAATGGCGGTCGCCCCTGAGTATTGCAGTTATGAACGTAACACGCCTTGTCGGGTCGATACGGAGGCGATTTCGCTTCGAACAGCCCTGATTTCAGAGGTGCCAGCAATCGGCATTTGGAACACACCATCCAGCGAGGAAACGCAGCCACCGGAATGCCGATCTGCCGCGACTCATCGAACCAGTTCACTTGAGCCCCAACCGATTCAGGCCCACGAGGCGGAGTCATCAAACGCGCCACCTGCGGCCCAAGAATCCACTGTGCCGACAGCAAGAGTCGGTTTTCTGAGATCTCTGTGCTGTGAGATACAGGCCAGTCGTCCAAGCCCATCACGATGACGGACATATTCGGCAAGTCCACCAACGATGCCACTCCGTATGTTGTGAGCGTCTGACTCGGACGGACTTCCCCGACCTCAGATTTCTTCATGCGAGAAGTCGGGCTGCTCATCGATTGTCCTCCACTTCGTCTTCATCGACCTGTGCCGAGACCGATTCCTGAACAATCTCCGGCAATCCTTCTGTATCCCCATCCATGCCACCATCGCTCATGATGAACTTCACTTGAGGCTCGACGTCGCGTAAAGAATTCAGGCATGTGAATTCGTCCCAGCGCTCCATGCCCGGACTTTGAAGCAGATTCACGGTCGTCCCTTTCTTTGACGCATCGCCGTAGACTTCGCGATACGCCAGAGTACGCCCGCCCGCATTGTTCTGTGCCTCGTTCTGCCAGCGATCTGCCTTGCTCAACAGCTGTTCCCGACAGAAATCCGCCGTCGCTTTGTCGCCGATGATCTCAGCACGATGCACGATCGCGTCGATTGCTTCCTGAACGTAAGGATTGCTTGTCGTGATTCGAGACGCCGATTCGTTCGGATTGAATTCCGATCCCCGCAGCCGCACCATCGAAACCAGCAGACCTGCCAGACCTCGCTGCAATGCCCCCGGAGAAAACGGCGTCACCGACAACGGCTCAACATGCTTGTAGAACGTCGCGTGATAATGCTCAAACGTTTCGTAGTGCGACAAATCTCGAGGTCGAGCCCAGTTGAACACCGTCACAACAAGGCCCGGAAAAGTACGCCCCACGCGGCTCGTCGCCTGAATGTATTCCGCCGTGGCCTTTGGCTGACCGCCCACAACCATCAACCCCAGTCGCTTCACATCGACCCCGACCGAAATCATGTTGGTCGCCAGCAGTACGTCCAGCGGTTTGTCAGGGATGTTTTGATAATCCTTTGTCTTGAACGCGACCCTACGAGCTTCCTCCAGTGTCGGATCAAACACGGCTTCCAGACGATCGAGAGTCTTTGGAATTTCTTCCGACCGCATGCGACTCGTCAGCTCCGACAGGTAATCACCGCCAAAGTACCGTTTCGCCAAACCACGCCGATCCTGGGACCGGCAGCGAGTGAACACGCTGTCGTCCACAAGTCGCCGCATGCCGCCCAGTTCCCGCATCGAATTGAAATAGCCGACCAGCGTCATCCATGGATCAGCCGCTCTTCCGTGTTTCTCGTACAGCACCTGTGCGGAACACATCAGCGACACATACACCTGAATCAGCACCGCCTTCAGTCGGCGACCAGGACTGCAGATACCCAGGTAACGTCGGCCAAAGTCACTGTCGGTCGGTTCCTTCTGGATTGAAAAGAAATTGTCCTTCACATCCAGCCCCGGTGCAGGAAAGATATTCACGGTTCGCATGAACAGACTGTGGACCTGCACATCGGCGTTCTTAATGGTCGCTGTCGATGCGATCACTTTTGGACGGATCTTGCGACCGTTGACTTCCCAGGTGCTGAGTCGATCAATCGCCGTTTCGTACAGCCCGACCAGCGTTCCCAGCGGGCCGCTGATCAGGTGCAGTTCGTCCTGAATGATCAGATCCGGTGGACGCAGCGGCCCATGATCCACAAGTTTCACGGACGGAAGGCCCAGCTTGGACTTCGTATGCGACGCTGCATCCTCAATCTCCGGCGACTTGAAGCCGTGCCGTGAACAGAAGCCGTTCACCTGACCGAACAGCATCTGTACTTCGCCTTTCCATGGCATCTGAGCGAACTTATCGACAGTCGCGATCAGCAGTGTCGGCAATCGTCGATAGATCTCCTCATCGACCACAACGACCGGCAGACCTTCATCCGGAGCGCGTCGTTCACTAAAAAGGCATTGTCCGGCTTGTCGCCGCAAAAAGTCAACGTGCGTCCTGAACCTTGCGGGTACAGGTAAGTCCTCAAGTGGCGGCCAGGATCGATCGCACTGCCGCACATCGGACACGACGTCAGCTGATACGGACTTCCCTGTCCGCTGCCGGCATACTGATTGCCCCGCGACTGTTTGATCGCCTCAGCAGCATCATCTGTCCGGTTCGGAGTCGTCCGACGTCCCACCCACAAACCGATCCTGAACGGACTGCTCCCCCAGCGCTTATCGCCTTTCTCCAGTGCCTTCCGACGAATGGATTCGCAGGCACAAATCAATGCGGTCGCTCGCTGAAACTGCTGAATCGTCAACAGACGCAGCGTGTACCGCATCAAGACAGCGACACCTTCGTCACCGACTCGACCAGCAATCGTGCCCTGAAGTCGTCGCAACCCCATCGTGTAGGCAGACAAGCCGAGATATGCTTCGGTCTTGCCCCCGCCCGTCGGGAAGAACAGCAAATCGGCAGTGGCTTCAGGTCCCTCACCGCGATCCGGATGATCCAGCTTTGTGACGCCGGGGATATTCAGCAGAATGAACGCAATCTGAAACGGTCGCCAACTGCGATTCTTTTCGACATCAATCTCACGATCAAAGTCCGGCTGAGCCCCGCGTCGGACCTGTTCGGCATAAATGGAATGCGTACGCTGCAGCCACATCGCCCGGTTCATGAACTGAAACGTTTCCAACGCCTGTGGGTCGGTCAGCACGAGCTTCAGGCCCTCTTCAATCCGCCGCAGTGTTGTCCGGCAATGACTGATCGCATACTGCGGCGCGTCACCGAACTGAGCGAGATTCTCCGCCGGGTCATTCAGCTTTGCTGCTTCACCGTCGATCCACTGCCGATAGGCCACCGTCAGCGGCTCCAGCATCTTCGGTAATTTCCTGGCATCCGCTTCGGCCAGCAGCTTCATGTCCAGAACCAAACCGTCCAGCAGTTTGAAGGCCGGATTAGTATCTGCGTCGTCTTCGGTCGGTGGAGAAGTTCTCGGAACTTCGTACTTCGGAATCCACTCCGTGCTGATTACTGTCGCTCGACCCTGATGT
>JAYSPO010001127.1:0-9538 GCA_043722015.1 Candidatus Kuenenia sp.
GTACACCCGTCGCTCCGCCGACGGGATTCTGCAACGTTGGAGATTTCGCAGCGGCAAAAAGCGAACACGCACGGCAATCAGAAATCCCCAACCTGTTCGTTGCCAGCGGGGCTGGCCAATGCCTTCAACGTCTGAGGGTTAATGTTCTCCGAAATAAATCGGACGGATCCATCCGCCAACAACATTTGCACGCCCCTTTGTGCCGCTGGGCCGCCGAATTGATTGGGTGCCGTTCCCAGTCCATTCGCCGGGTCACGCCGATTTTCGGGATCGCCCCATGCCATAAAGCCGCCTGAAACTTCTCCGGCGAGAATCGTATTCGACGTGCCATCGGTCATTTTATCGAATCTTACGCTTCCGTTGTTTTTGAGCACCTGCGAGTTACCAGCATAGTGAGATGCCCCGAACCCTCCGACGACCTTCGAAACCTCCGGGCCAACATTGGGATTGAGGAAGGCTGGTATCACCGACTGGAAAATGGGTTGATTCTTTGGGGCAGTCCACGGCTGATTGAAGTCAATCTGGCTGTAAAGGTTTGCCTGTTCCACAAAAGGCAGAATGCTCGTCATCCAGGCGTTGTACGGTTCATCGTTCTTGGTGTAGATCCCACCTGGAGGAAACATGCTGTAGACGTCATGGTAATTGTGCATCGCCAGACCGATCTGCTTGAGATTATTCTTCGACTGCGTACGTCTGGCTGCGGTTCGTGCCTGTTGCACCGCAGGCAACAGCAATGCAACCAGAACTGCCACCACGACGACCATCACGAAAAAAACAATTCCAAGGATCAAAAACACGATCGCTGTGGTACTCATCTGACCACGGCGATGAAGGAGCGATTGAATGGCAGAGGTCTGATGTTTGAGCATGGGACGGATTCCTTCATGATGCAAAAGGTGATTCGTTTAAGCAGTGCCCATCGGGCCGCCAGGACTGCCGTTTTAGTCTTCAACGCCGGCATTTTCGTTTAACGGCGAGCCGCAGGCGTAGGCGAAACTTGGCACCGACGCCTGCGGCTTGCCGTTAAACGATAAAGACGACAGTCCCCGCGCTTGCCAAGGGCGATGCCCACGCGGTTCATCGAGTTCATGCCACGGCAAAGTACCTGTTTATCCGCCATTCCGCCAGTTGCCCACGCTCACAAACGCGGAATTTCAATCACTCACGGTTGCCTGTCACGAGGCGGCGATTCCGCCTAGAATCCGGGACCGGCAGTTTTCACAAGATTCTCTCCCATCGCAGATTCTGGTTCCCCATTCTCATGTTTCAACCTGTCACCGACAGCAATTTTGTCACTGGCGAACATTCCGTTTTGAAACTCTGGCTTCAGCAGCAGACGTTTCAGCAACTGCGACGCAAGAACGCAGGTCGCAAACGTTGGAGCTTCCTCGACGGTCCCATCACCGCCAACAACCCGATGGGCGTTCACCACGCCTGGGGCCGCACGTACAAAGACACATACCAGCGGTTCTTTGCGATGACCGGACATGATCAGCGATTCCAGAACGGTTTCGACTGCCAGGGCCTGTGGGTGGAGGTCGAAGTCGAAAAGCAACTGGGACTCGGAACGAAAACCGCCGTCCATGAATTCGGCATCGACAACTTTGTCAACGAATGCAAGCGGCGAGTTCTCAGGTTTGCGGCTCGACAGACCGAACAATCGCAGCGACTCGGTTACTGGATGGACTGGGACAGTCCCGAACAACTTCGCCAACTGGCCGAACAACTGGGCACCGACGAAGAGGTCACGATCACGACTCCGACTGGCAAGACTGAAACCGCAAGGGCGCATCAGCTTGTCGAGCGACTTGGCAACTCGGAATGGGGGGGCAGCTATTTTACGTTTAGCACTGAGAACAACGAAACCATCTGGACATTTTTGAAGAAGTGCTTTGAACGCGGCAAGATCTACCAAGGCCACGACGTTATGCCCTGGTCGGGCCGCGGCGGTAGCGCGTATTCCCAGATGGAGATCGCCGAAGGCCGAAAACTGACGACGCATAAGAGCGTGTTCGTGCGGTTTCCGATCAGGCGAGATCAGGCGAGCGGTGGGCGTCAGCCCTCCGGTACGACCACGCCGCTGCATACAACCGCGTCGCTGTACCCGGAGGCTGACACCTCCGGCTCACCGGAAACCAGGGAATACCTCCTTGTCTGGACCACAACCCCGTGGACGCTCACCAGCAACGTCGCTTGCGCGGTCAACCCCGATCTGGACTACATCAGGATCCAGGCCAAACGCGACAACGCCATCTACTACTTCGCAAAGGACAATCTGAACTTTCAGCGACTGGCAACCGAATTCAAAGACGGCTTCGGACGTCCCGAATGGAAATGGCCGGAAGGCGTCGGCAAGCTGAAAACACTGGCGCAGATCTTCAAGGAACAAGGCGGCTTCGAAGAACTCGGCACGATCAAGGGTGCTGAGATGATCGGCTGGGACTACGAAGGTCCCTTTGACGACTTGCCAGCTCAGCGGCAGCCAGGCGGTGTGCCTGTCGATGAAAACAATCTCAGCCGTTGCGGCATGAATAGTCATCGAGTCATCGACGGCGGTCGCGATTCACGCGGCAGCGCCAATGTCGTTGCCGGCGAAGGCACGGGCATCGTGCATATCGCGCCTGGCTGCGGTGACATCGACCACAAAATGGGAGTCGCGCTTGGATTGCCGATCATCGCGCCACTGAAGGATGATGGCACATACTCCGAAGAGTTCGGAGACTTTGCCGGCCTGGAAGCCATCGCTCCGGCCACGACTGAACTCGTCTTCGAAAAACTCAGGGCCAATGGGATGCTCGTCGCGGTCGAAACGTATCCGCACATCTATCCGCATTGCTGGCGAACGGGTGATGAACTCGTCTTCCGACTGGTTGACGAGTGGTTCATCAACATGGACTGGCGTGAAGAGATCAAGGATGTCACGCGGCAGATCAAGTGGCTGCCGGACAGCATTGACGGACAGGAACGGGAGATCGAATGGTTGTCCAACATGAGCGACTGGATGATCTCAAAAAAGCGGTTCTGGGGGCTCGCCCTGCCGATTTGGGTCAACGAAGAAGACCCGTCGGATTTTGAAGTCATGGGCTCACTTGCCGAACTCAAAGAACGATCAATCGAAGGCTGGGGAGATTTCGAAGGCAACACGCCACACCGTCCGTGGATCGACGGAGTGATCATCGAAAGCCAGACGCCCGGCAAAGAAGGCCAGCGGATGCGCCGCGTCCCTGACGTCGGCAATCCGTGGCTCGACGCGGGGATCGTGCCGTTCAGCACGATGGGCTACAACACCGATCGCGAAGAATGGCAGAAGTGGTATCCAGCGGACCTGGTGACAGAATGCTTCCCCGGCCAGTTCCGCAACTGGTTTTATTCGATGCTGTCGCTGTCCACCATGATGCGTTACGACGAAGCGGATAACGCCGAGGACAAGAAACCGTTCCGCACATTGCTTGGGCATCGCCTGGTTCAGAATGAACAAGGCAAGCCGATGCACAAGTCCGACGGCACGGCGATCTGGTTTGAAGAAGCGGCCGAACAGCTCGGCGTCGATACGATGCGCTGGATGTATCTGGCTCACAATCCGGCGATGGATCTTCGCTTCGGGACGCGCCACCACGACAAGCCCGTCACGCTGCAAACGCCGGACGGGCCGATTGAAAAGACGCTGGAAGGTGTTGCAACGTGTATGGTCACCAGCGGACCAGCGGATGAAACACGTCGGCAGATCCTGATTCCATTGTGGAACTGCTACAAGTTCTTTGTGGACTACGCAATTGCGGACGGCTTTGTGCCGAGTGATGCGTTGCGTGAGCGAGTTGCCCAAAGTAGCCATCTCGCTCCGCGAGATGAGCTTTCCGGGAAGTCATCCGACAAACAGCCTGGCAACCATACGAACAGGGCCTCGTCATTGGCTCATCACGCGGAGCGTGATGGCTACATTGCAGTCGCCGACCGTCCCGAAATCGATCGCTGGATTCTTTCCAATCTGCAGTCGCTGATCGAAGTCGCTCATCGGGAGATGACGCAGTACAACGCACCCGGCTTCTGTGCTGCCGCAGCCGGTTTCATTGACGACCTCAGCAACTGGTACATCCGCCGCAATCGTCGTCGCTTCTGGCGATCCAAAGACGCCACCGACACCGACAAGAACGCCGCGTACGAAACACTGTACGAGGTTCTCGTTGTTCTCTGCCGTCTGCTGGCTCCCTGCATTCCGTTCTTGACGGAGCGGGTGTATCAGAACCTGGTGCTTGGCCAGGAGTGTTCAGTTGACAGTGTTCAGTTTTCAGAAAATCGCGGTGAAGTTGCTCTTACTGAACACCGAACACTGAACACTGAACACTCGCTCCCGCCCTCCGTTCACCTCTGCGACTATCCCATCGCCGACACTTCGCTGCTCGACGCGGGTCTCAACCTCAGCATGTCCGCCGCACAGAAAGTTGTTCGTCTCGCGCACAAGCTGCGGGAAGAATCCAACCTGCGCGTCAGGCAGCCGCTGGCGGAGCTTCGCTTTGCCTCGTCGAATGTCGGCACCGCCGAAGCCATCGAACGACTTGCCGACGTCATCGGCGAAGAACTCAACATTCACCGCGTCGTGCGTCAGGACAACCTCGATGCACTCGTCAGCTACGCCTACAAGCCGAACCTGAAAACGCTCGGACCAAAATACGGTAAGCTGCTGAACGCCCTGCGGACCAAACTTCCCGAACTGGGCGACGCCGTCCTGTCGCCCCTTCGGCGCGGCGAAAACGTCACCGTTGAACTCGAAGGCAGCAGCGTCGATCTCACACCTGAAGACGTGCTGGTCAGCACAGCCCAGGCCGCTGAATGGGTCTGTTCGGACGATTCCGGCATTCAGGTCGCGATCAGTACGGTCCTCACCCCGGAACTCATTCGCGAAGGCATGTCCCGCGATCTTGTGCGATTCATCAACAGTGTTCGAAATCTCATGAAGCTGGAAGAAATGGAGAGAATCGAAGTCCTAGTACACAGCCCTGCCGACGTTCAGCAACACGAATATATGACTCAGGTACTGGAAGAATTTGGAAAGTCGATTCTGGCCGAAACTCGGTCAGACCGGATCCAGATCGGAGTACCGGTCACACGCGACGTGAAGTGGATAGGTGGAAGTGTTCAGCGTAGTGTGATCCTCGAAGATGACGGCGCGATGAACGTAAACGCAACGGTTGATGGAAAACCACTATCACTTCAAGTATTTCGTGTAGGGCAACACGGTGCAATATTGGCGCATTGGGACTCCGCAGTCGCCTTTGCCAAGAGAGTTCACCAGCTCCGCAAAGACGCAAATCTGAATTTTCAGGATCGTATACGGGTTCAGTACCATTCCGCTGACAACTCGGTTCAGGTGATGGTCGCTGAATGGAGTGATTACATTCGGGGTGAAACCCTGGCGGATTCAATTGAGTTATCGGTGTCGGTCGGGGTTGGAGTAAAGCCGGTGTCGGTTGGCGATGTGTCGGTTTGGATCTGGATCGTCCAAAACACCTAAAGTGTCGAAGTATTTTAAGGAGCAAAATTGTGCTCAAGAGCTTGCGGATTCAAAACTACCGAGGCATTGCCGACTTAAGCATCGAGCAACTCGGGCGTGTAAATCTCATCGTTGGAGAGAACAACTGTGGCAAGACGTGCGTGTTAGAGGCGATTCAACTGCTTCTCAATTCGCACGATGGCCGCACTATTGAAGAGATTGCTTCACGCCGTGGAGAACAATTCAGTCAAATTCGTCGCAGCCAGATGGACATAGAGGAATCGCGGTACTTTGATTGTCGGCATATCTTCCATGGTCGAGAACTTGTCGAATCCATATCGGCAAGCATTCATGGGACTTCCGATACGGCAGAACCGTGTTCGCTTTCCATTTGTTTCAATACTGGAGACAACATCGTCAACACGAGTGGAGCTGACGGTCACGGCAAATTGCAGAACCGCAATAACGATGCCGCAGAACTAAGCCTTAAGTGGAACGACGGGCAGCTTTCTTTTCAGGGGAATACTGAAGGATACTGCGAAATTGGCACGTCCAGCGGATTCGCATTCGGGCGATTCAACCTGTCAAGATCTTCAAATCTTGTCTCGACACGGGGCATGTCGGCTGAGGAAATTACTCAGCATCTCAGCTCGATCATGTTATTGAGCGAAGAAGCTTTCGTCATTTCAGCATTGCAGTCCATCGACGAAACGATTGAACGCATCGCGCCAGCTTCGGATGGCCATTTGACTTCAGTCGTCGTTAACTGCAGCAACCAGCCGCCGCGAATCCCCTTACGAAGTCTTGGCGATGGAATCTACAGAATGCTGGGGCTTGCACTAGGTTTGGCAGCTTCACGTGGGAAAGTTCTGCTTGTCGATGAGATTGACAGTGGCCTTCACTACACCGTCATGGAAAAGATGTGGAAATTGCTGTTCGAAACTTCAAAACAACTCAACGTCCAGGTGTTTGCCACAACTCACAGTCGTGATTGCATCGACGCACTGGCATCAATTTCTCGCGAGGGCGTCTTTGAAGACAGCGAAGTCATGATTCACAGAATCGAAGCCGGCAAATCAAAATCGATTTCGTATTCCGAAGCAACCATCAAAGCGGTCGCTGAGTTCGGGAACGAAGTCCGATGAATACGGCGTCCCGAAGGAAAATGTCGTACCCACCGCGAGAGAAAGTACTGCTCGTCGAAGGAGCCACTGAAGTTCGTCTGATTCCGTATCTCATGGAAGCCAACGGCGTGGAATGGCCCGACGACAAGGCCCAGGCGCCAGTCCAGATTCGGGATAAAGATGGATTTCAGAATATCGTTGATCGTGCGGTCGTCGAGGCAGAGATTCTGGAAACTTCCAGGCGAATCACGGGCATCATTCTTGATGCAGATCAGGCATTTACAGAACGATGGATCGACATTCGAAACTGCTGCCTCCCGTACTTTCCTGCAGTTCCAGAAGAAACCACTTCCGATGGCCTGATCGTCTCCAACAGCGACAACCAAAAACTGGGGATCTGGATCATGCCCGACAATCAATCGCACGGAATGCTCGAAGCATTTCTTCTGCAATTGGTTCCAGGTGGCGAAGCCGATCCTTTGCTCATCTACGCACGGCAGTCATGCCAGCACGCCAAAGCGAACCTGGACGCACCGTACAAAGACACCCACGTCCGAAAGGCCGAGATTCACACATGGCTCGCATGGCAGGACGAACCCGGACGCCAGTTGCACCAGGCTGTATCTGAGATGATCCTGAATCCAAAATCGCCCGCTGCGGAGCCGTTTGTTCGTTGGTTTCGCGAGTTGTTCGAGGTCTGAAGCACACCGACAGATCCGAGGAAGCATAGCGATGAACTTCAAGCAAGACGTGCTGGCTGTTACAGCTCTCGAATGATCCGTTCAATGCTCTCCAGCTGAGCCTCCTGCTCGGCTTTGGTTGTGCGAATTCCTTCGACGACATCCGCCGGAGCTTTCGCCATGAAGCCCTGATTCGCAAGTTTCGCTTCCTGACTCCTGATGAAGCCTCGGAGTTTTTCCGCTTCCTTTTCCTTGCGAGCTTTCTCAGCCTTCAAATCCACGAGGTCCGCGACCGGAAGGTAGCCGTCCGCGTCGCCCAGCGAAAAGCTGACCGAACCCTTCGGCGGCGTAACGTCCAAACCAGCCGCTTCCAGCATGGTCTTTGACAGGAAGTCAAACTGGCTGGCAACCGCCTGAAGCTGTTCGGCCACATCCGGAGCACATCGCATGAACAGCTTCAGTTGAGCCGACGGAGCAATCCCGTACGATGACCGCACATTGCGAACAGCCACGATCGTTTCCTGCAGGCGTTCAAAGCGTTTTTCCAATGCCGCATCGATCATGCTCAGCGGCAGGTCGGGCCATGCGGCGATCATTACGCTTTCGGAGGCCTGGTTTGATTCGCCAAACACGCCCGGGGCTTCCTTCGCTGCGCTCGGTCCAGCCCCGGCCACCCCGTTTGATGGACGAACGGGTGCAAACTCGGCGAACAAGTGCCACAGTTCTTCCGTGATAAACGGTGCGAATGGATGCAGCAGTCGCAGCAACGTATCGACCACGACGACCAGACATCGTTGAGCCACCGGACGAGTGGCCTCATTGCGGAAGCGGGGCTTCAGCATTTCGAGGTACCAGTCGCAGAATTCGTTCCAGGTGAATTCACGAACGGCCCGAGTTGCCTGGTCGAACTGATAGCGTTCCAGCATCGTGGTGACTTCGCGAACAGTTGTCGCCAGTCGGCTGAGCACCCAGCGGTCCTCAACCTGCAGGTCGGCTTCCGCGACCGGCGCTGGTGAAAAACCTTCCAGATTCATGAAGGCAAACCGGCAGGCGTTCCATAGCTTATTGCAGAAGTTGCGACCGTACTCGAACCTTTCGCTGACGATGCGAGCCACCGGGGCTCCTTCGTCCGGCGTGAACCACGGGCTTGGGAACTGGAACGATTTTTTGCACTTGGCACATTTGAGTGACGGAGTCGCTCCGCCCATCGGCCGCATTTCCTGATGTTCTTTGGTCTGCGGCGTGATGGCCTGGCAATGCGGACACTCGTACCCAACCGGCAGCCGCACATCCTGAGTCTCGCCGGCAAGCGACGAGATCGTAAATCGTACCGCGTCGGTGCCGTACTTCTCGATCAGCTCCAGCGGGTCAACGCCGTTGCCTTTGGACTTGGACATGGTCTGCCCGAGTCCATCCAGAATCTTCGGATGGATGTAGACGTGCTTAAACGGCACGTCGCCCATGTTGTACAACCCCGTGAGGACCATGCGCGCCACCCACAGCGTGATGATGTCGCGGGAAGTGACGAGGACCGAGCCGGGGTAGAAGAAGTCCAAAACTTCGTTCCCGGATTCCCCGGCGAGCGGCTGGGCGTCAGCCCTCCATGTGCTTTCAATTTGAGATTTCAAATTTGAAATTTCAAATGCCGAAGGCTGCACCGGCGGATTGTGTTCACGATCCGGCCAGCCCAGCGTGGCGTGTGGCCACAATGCGGAACTGAACCAAGTGTCGAGAACGTCGGGGTCCTGGACAAAGCCCTCACGCTCGAGCGTTTCTTCAATGTCGTATGCATCGTCAGCAACACAGATTCGAACTCTGATACCATTCGCTCCGTTGAATGCGGTGATAGAAATCCTTTCTGAGATTTCCTTCCCTGTAAAACGGCAAGATCCACCGAGGTTCATCCATTTCTCGATCATACCAGCCCACTGCTGGTGCATTCGCCGAACTTTGTCAGGGTCTGATCCATCAAGAGTTCCAGGAATTTCGAATTCACTTGTCCACACCGGAATCCGATGCCCCCACCACAACTGGCGGCTGATGCACCAGTCGCGTTTTTCACCCAGCCAGTCCAGATACGTCTTCGCATATCGCTGCGGGAAGAAGCGAACTCGGCCGTCTTCCACGGCATCCATCGCACTCTGAGCCAGCGTATCCATTTTCACGAACCACTGATCGCTCAGAAACGGTTCAATCGCCGTCTTGGAACGATCGCTGTACATCATCGGGATGACACGATCCTCGAC
>JAYSPO010001128.1:0-2759 GCA_043722015.1 Candidatus Kuenenia sp.
AGACTGCGGATGAATCGACGACGTCAGAATAGTCGTACCTTGGACATCCATGTCCGAGATTCGACCAAACGACATCAATCCAGCGAATGCTTTTTGCCGTACGACAATTTTTCCAAGGGCGAAGTCGGTTGGTGAAGGCGACGGACATGAATGTCCATCCTACGGGGATTTGCCGCCTTTTTGAGTATTTTCATTTCTTTGAAAGATTTCTGAACGAAACAGAATCCGGATTCGCACTATTAAGGCAGGTGAATTGTCACTGCGGCGAACCGGGAGATTTTCATGCGATTGACTCTGCGAACACTATTGGCCTATCAGGACGACCGCTTGTCTGCGGCGAATGCGAAGGAACTGGGGCAGAAAATAGCGAAGAGTCCTTTTGCGTCGGAACTCGTCGAGCGGATTCGCGAGGTCAAACGGCGACGCAGACTGGCGATGCCGGACAAACCGGTTGTGATGATTGACGCCAATCTGATTGCCGAATATCTGGACGACCAGTTAACGCCGGAACTCGTAGCCCGGCTTGAAAAGGAAGTGCTCGCATCCGATGCGATGCTTGCTGAAGTTGCTTCGGCACATGAGATCCTCGGACTCCTGAGCGATCCGGTCACAGTTGAACCCAGATTGCGTGATCGCCTGTATGCGCTGGATCCAACGGGGAGAACCGATGTTGTGCGGGCTCTGGGCGGTGATCACTCGCAGAATTCGCATTCTACGACAAGCGATGGCAATGAATGGAAACCGCTGCCAGTGCCGGGCGAATCAACCCGGCGCGTGCCGATCTTTATCGTCGCAGGGTTGCTCATCATCTGGCTGGCGACCGTCGTTTCCGATTCCGTCCTTTTCGGGCCTGAATCAGCGCCGCTGGATGTGGCTGTTGCTGTCCTGAATGCAGATGAAAATGGTTCGCCGGAAAATATGATCGAGCCTGGCAACGTCCCTGCGGACGGCAACGACGCTGCTGCTGCGGTTCCTGAAAACAATGCGACGTTGAAGACCGGCACGAAAGACGGCACTGGTGCGGAAAGCACGAAAATCGCGGATGTCAATCCCGGCGAGCAGCCAAAGATGGAAGTCCCTGCCGTAGCCATTGCGGCGTCGGAGGTTGCGTCGGCAAATCCCGTTCCGACCGTTGCTGTGACCGACATTCCGGCTGTCGTCGCGGCTGATATTGCTGCGGTCAAAGTTGAACCCGAGACATTAACAGATCCGGCGAAAGTCAGCGTGCCGTTTCATGTGATGACCAGCAACAAGACATTTCTGGTGTTCGATGAAACCGTCGATCGTTGGATGAAGCTGGACCAGATTCCCAGCGGTGAAATCGTCTCGACTTCCCGCAACACCGCCGACTGCCAGTCCATGTTTCAACAACGCTGGTTTGCCATTCCAAAACCGTTTTCTGCGAATCTCACTGCGGGAGATCGTGGCTGGGATGCGATGATGATGGGCACTCTGCTGGCGCGGCTTGCACGCGGCAGCGTCCCGGACCTGGAAGTCTTTTCGGGCCGCATCAAACTGTCCGTCGATGCCGCACAGCCGTGGGTCGAAGGCAGTTCACCTGTGTTCAGCCTGAAGACAGCCGGCGTCACTTCCATGCTGGTGCTCCAGTCAAAAGACGCGGTCGTAGGGATTGAAGTCATTCCGATTGCCAACTCGCTGCAGCAGGGCAAGCAATCAGATGTGGCTCCGTCCGCCGCCGGGCTGCTGCACCTGGATGGAGCGGATTTCAGTGTCAGAGTGACTGTCGTGACCGGGCAGGCAGCCGTGCGGCTGTCGGGCATCGAACAGGAAGTCGTTCTCTCGAAGGGAAAGAGCCTTTCATGGCTGGCGCCGGGTTCTTCAGATTCAGCGCCCGGATCGTCAACCCCTGAGAGTGTCACTCCGGACGACGGCAGTCAGATTTCCGCAGTTCCGGTATGGCTACATGATGACACAGGGGCAGTTCCGGAGGCAGTACTATTGGACGCCCAGATTAAAGACGCCCTGGCAAAAGGCGACGATCCGGCGCAGGCGATGATTTCATTGCTGTCGGATCGCAACCCGCAGCTGGGGATTCGGGCCGTGGATGTTCTGGCGGCGACCTGTGACGTCGATCGCCTGCTGTCTGCGTTATTTGAACCTGTGGATGAATCTGTACATCGGGCAGCAATTGACGGTCTGTCGCACATTGCCAAGGGTTCAGCGGCTGGTCGCAGGACCATTCGGAATGCGTTGGAGACGCGGTTACCGATGTCAGAAGTTGAAATCACCGTGTCATTGCTCGCAGGCTTCGGGGATGCCGAAGCTCGCGATCCCGCATTTTGTCAAGTCCTGGTCGATTTATTGAACAATGACCGACTTGCGACCAGAACGCTGGCGTTCTATCGCATTCAACAGTATTCAAACGACCGTCTGGGATATCAGCCCGAAGCCGAATCTTCCCGCCGCCGTGATGCCGTGCGTCGTTGGCAGAAATTTCTCGACCGAAATGAGGGTAAACTGCTTCCTTAAAGCTCGAGATTTCTGGATTACGACTGCAACTCTGCTGCCGTTTGTGCCTTCACGGCTGGTCAGTTTGCGAAGCAGCATGGTTCGTAGGGTGGGACCAGCGACAGCGGAGGCCCACCATTTGAGGCGGCTGATTTATGTGGGTTTTGTTCCGGCAGGATCGTGACAACAATCCAGCAATTCCCGTTGTCATGAGAAAGAGCTGAAATTGGGGTGTTTTTGAGGGAGTGTTTCGTAGAGGATTCGTGAGCGAAGTTACCCTGGATTACGTG
>JAYSPO010001129.1:0-1741 GCA_043722015.1 Candidatus Kuenenia sp.
GTTAACCCATAGGTCGAAATCAAATCGATTATTCGTTGGCAAGCAATGTGAGGTTCGCAATCAATTGTGTCAACAAGTTCGTCGATACGTAACCGTTCACGGTCCGGGGAGTAATGACGGGCCGGTTTGTTGTTGAAGATGAGCTTTGACGGTGTTCGTGACGAAGTCGAATACGTCGCGGTCCTGTTGACGGCAGGTTTCGATGGTTGTCAGCAGTGTTTCCACGAAGCGACTGCCTGCGGCGCTTTGAGTACCGAAGGAGAGTTTGCGCCAGATGACGGCGTGACGTAATGACCGCTCGGCCGCATTGTTGGTCGGTTCCACCCCTTCGACCTCGAGAAACGTCCAGAGCCAATCGCGATGTTCATACAACTCTCGACACATCCCGGTCAGCCGCGGGTTTCCACTGAAGAGACCGCGCAGCAGCAAGCTCTCGATCTCACGGCGGATCGGTTGCATCAATCGCTGGAAGCCGGCGCGGGTGATCGTCCCGTCTCGGCAGCGCGACCAGTGACGGAACAGTTCCTTCGTCGGCCGCATCAGGTCCTGCCCCAGTCGTTTGACCTGGTGGTCCGCATCATCCATCAAGGATTGAAAATCTCGTTTCAGATGCGCCCAGCACCACTGCAATCGGCCGCATTGCCAGTACATTTTAGCTCGATCACAGCTCATCACGCCCGCAAACGTCTCGCCCAACAGTTCGGTGATGGTCGTGGCGGCGCGACTGCCTCGCAGTGCGAAGACCGTGAAGGCCCCGGCCACAAACGTCCACAACCAGCTTTTGATCGCCCCTTCCTTCGTCGGCGATTCATCGCCGTTGAGATACGGTTGTGTCGGCAGCGCCGCGACGAGTTCGGCATACGCGGGCTGAAGGGCCTGCGTGGCGATGGCCTGGTGTTTCACCGTCAGCGATGAGCAGCAGGGAATGTTCAGGATCGACGTCACGAACAAAGACGTGCGTCGTTTGCTCTGTCGAAAGCAGGCCATGAGCAGGGCCACGAAGGCGATCAGTTTTGGTCCCGATCCTCCTTGTGGCACACCGACCGGCAGCGAGGCGCAGGTTGTTTCTCCGCAGCGAGAACAGCACAAGCGATGTCGCTGATATTCGGTGACGATCGGCTTGATCTCGGGGATCTCATACACCTGATGTCGCAGAGGTTCGCGATCATCGCCGACAAGATGCGTCCCACACCGGCGACACTCGGTCGGCTTGAGTGGGACGACATCATCGCACAGTTCGGTCGGAATCAATGGTCGTTCATGCTTGGCATGCCCCGGTTGCCCGCCGCGCTTGTTTTTCGACTTCCCTTGCGGTTTGACCGGCTTGGCATGCGGATGTTGCGTACTCGGCGGCAACGACGAATTCTCCGGCGATTTCTTGAGTGAAGCCACCTCCGCCTCCAACGCGGCGATGCGACGTTCATAATGATCAATGATCGCGCGGAGGATGGCCTGGAATTCAGGCGGCAAAGCCCTGATCTGCTCCGGAGTAATCGGTGGTTCTGGCTGCGACATCACAAGGATGTCGCTGATTTTTACAAGTGCGCGAAGACCAATTTCTTGGATCTGCTATACCGGCCCGTGAACGGTTACGAAAATCACCGTTATCCCTTTCGTTTGAGTTCGATGTTTCTATATGTAGTAGAGTACGAATGAATTTTTCTGAAAAATCTTTTCCAAAAAATACATTCGCTCGTTCAGCAGCAGGATGCCCCGACATCGACGCCATACAGCCCGATGG
>JAYSPO010001130.1:0-8942 GCA_043722015.1 Candidatus Kuenenia sp.
CGACTCGCAGGACCTGGCCGGTCACGAAGGCACCGAGCGGTCCGGCAAAAAATTCGACGACACGGGTGACTTCATCGACCATACCAACGCGATCGAGAGTGCCGTCCTTGACCAGCCGCGCGTCATCAACTTTGCGAGTTCCCAGGAAGCGGCCAGTGCGTGTGTCACCGGGTGCCAGAGTGTTGACGTTGATGTTGTGAGACCGCAATTGTTCTGCCAGGCATCTGGTGTATTCCACGACGCCGGCTTTGGCTGTGGCATAGATTGAACTGTTGGGAATTCCTTTGAACGCGGAGATAGAACTGAGTGTGAGGATGCGACCTGACTTACGTGGCATCATTATTCGGGCGGTTTCCTGGCAAACCAGAATCGTGCTTAAGAGATTGCGGTCGAGAACAGCACGGATGTCTTCCAGTTTAATATCGACCGCATCGTTGGGATTTGGTTTGCCGCCAGCGGCTCCGATATCACCTCCTGCATTGTGTACCAGAATGTCGATCGGACCGAGCTGAGCACACACATCCCCGACAACACGCTTCACATCATCGGCGTTTGTCAGGTCGCCCAGCACGCGGCACGTTTGTACTTCGTGCGACATCGCAATCTCAGCTGCGGTCGCTGTCAAGGTTGTGCCTTCGCCGTATTCTGCAGGGCCGTTTTCACGCATTCCATGAATGCCAACCCGACAACCAAGTGACGCCAGATGCTCAGCAAACGCGCGTCCTAAGCCGCGTCCAGCTCCTGTGACAAGTGCCACTTTACCTTCGAGTAACCGATCTGCCATCTTGAAAAGTTCTTTGAATTGTAGGGTTGGCTTGAAGACAAAAAAAGTCGCCTGGGGCTGGTCGTTAGACGAGTCTCAGGCGACTGGATTGTAAGAAGGCGAGCGGCAGGGCGTTAGAACTCCGAGTGTGTTTTCTGTGCCGACGAGAAGAAACACGGAGGGCTGACGCCCTGCCGCTCGCCAGAATCTCTATGCGAACAGATCCATTGCCGCGTCGTACTTAACCATTTCCCGTGGCTGATTCAGATGATTGAAGACCATACGACGTGGATACAATCCGACGGCATGGTAAATCGAAGCGAGCAGTTCACCAGGATGGACCGGATTCTCCGCAGGGGCAGATGCCGTTTCGTCAGACTTACCATGAGCATAGCCGCGTTTCATGCCACCACCGGCGACGACACCTGTGTAGCAATACGGCCAATGGTCGCGACCGTCGTCAGTGTTGCTGTTGCCAGAAGTGCTCACGCCGCGTTTCGGGCTGCGTCCGAATTCGCCAACCGCCACGACGAGCGTTTCCTTCAGAAGTCCGCGTTCGTCGAGATCTTCCAGCAATGCAGACAAAGCAGCATCGAGCATTGGAGCTGACTGAGTCTTCATTCGCGTCGAGAGCCCCGTGTGGACGTCCCATGAATGATTGTCGCTGTTGGCAACTTTTGGCCAGTTGACTTCCACGACGCGAGTGCCCGCTTCGACCAGTCGCCGAGCCAGCAGGCAACTTTGTCCAAACGTGTTATTGCCGTACTTTTCACGCAGCTCCGGCGATTCGGCGGTGAGATTAAACGCTTCACGAGCCTGACCAGACAAGACCAGTCCTAATGCTTTGCCGTAGTATTCATTGAGCGCATACTGATCGACAGCTCGATCAAGTGTCTTCATCCCGGCATTCACCGTGTCTCGCAGTGATGCACGACGTTGAAGACGATCAAGCGGAACATCCTGACGTAACGTCAGGTCATCCACTTTGATGCGGTCCATCTTGGCCATGTCCATGTCGTCGCCGGCGGGATACAAATAGTACGGATCGTAGGCTCGCCCCAGAAATCCTGCAGTCCCTGCTTTGCCGATCACGTTGCTCTCCTGCAGAGGACGTGGCATCATGACGAATGGCAGCATCGGCTTCTGCAGTGGCTTCAGCTTGACGATGTTGGAACCGAAATTTGGGAAGTCTTTGGGACTTGGCGGTTCCAGTTGTCCGGAAGGGCTGACGTTGTCGGCCGTGTATCCGGTGAGCATCTGGTAGATCGCGGCGGTGTGATTGAACAGGCCAATCGGTGTGTAGCTGAGCGAACGAATGAGAGTCGCACGGTGAATCTGCTGTGCCAGCTTTGGCATGAGTTCCGTGAACTGCACACCGGGAATCGTGGTGTCAATCGGATTGAAGATACTCTTGACGTTGTCCGGGACACCGGTCTTCGGATCCCACAGATCCAGATGGCTCGGCCCACCTTGCAGATACAACAGGATGACACTCTTTGCGGCACCGAAACCTTTGCCGCCATAGCGAGCTTCTTCGTCGCTCACCTCGTTGCCGCGTGCGGAATTCTGCAGCAACGTGGAAAGACTCAGGCCAGCCAATGCCGAGCTGCCGACACGCAGGATCGCTCGACGCGAAAATCCATCGCAGGTGTCTTTTCCGTAGCGACCGGGAATTACAAGCATTTCGGGCTCCTGAGTTACAAGGTGGGAGGGCGTTGACCGCCGATGTCGGCAGGTTGCAGGCACCCCAGTGTAAATAGATTCACCGTGGACGTCACGCGAATTCAGAGAAAAATGCGAATCGGCCAACCCGGGAGAGCGCGGCCCGCTTGGGAGACTGTTGGCGGCAATCGATTCAAAGCTGAAAAGTCCTGTGGATTCGTGGAATTGGTTGGGGTGTAACGGTTGAGCCTCGCTGTGGCGTGCCTAGAATGCAGCCTCAGGCCTGACGGTTTCTATGTGAGTGTTGCTGAAACCTTGCACTGTCCAGGTTGTAGTCGTTGCCCGTCTCGAGCAGCGGTCAGTCGTTCAGAAGGAGTCCACATTCGATGCCATACACACTTCCCGCCCTGCCCTACGCCACAACGGCGCTTGAACCACACATTGATGCGCGCACAATGGAGATTCACCATACGAAGCATCACCAGGCCTACATCACAAACGTCAACAAGGCATTGGAAGGATCACCGCTGGCTGACAAGCCGATTGACGATCTGATGCGTGAATTGAACTCAGTCCCGGAAGCTATCCGGACTGTCGTTCGTAACAATGGTGGTGGTCATGCGAATCACTCTTTGTTCTGGACTGTCATGTCGCCAACCGGCGGCGGGGCTCCGACAGGCGATCTGGCCACTGCGATCACAACAGCCTGTGGCAGCTTCGATGCTTTCAAAGAACAGTTTGCCAAAGCCGCCGCAACACGATTCGGCAGCGGCTGGGCGTGGCTCAGTGTCAAAACTGACGGCTCCCTCGTGGTGGAAAGCACGGCGAATCAGGACACCCCCTTGTCCGAAGGACGAACACCGGTGCTTGGACTGGACGTTTGGGAACACGCCTACTATCTGAACTATCAGAATCGCCGCCCTGACTACGTGTCCGCATTCTGGAACGTGATCAACTGGGCTGAAGTTGCTCGTCGCTTTTCAGCAGCCAAGGGCTAAGCCGAGCAGTCGACTTCCTGAAGTCCTCCACAAACCAATGCATGGTTCTCACTCGATCCATGCATTGGTGCGTTGGTCCACTGGGCAACGACGTGAAGAATTTTGACTGATGAATATGCATTGACTCGAGAACAGGCTTCAGACTGTGGTGCCGACCAACGCAGGTGAAGCGTTCACTCTATCGAAATAGACTGACCTCAAACTCCCCGCCGTACGTTCTGGATGAGTCCACTTTTTAAAGGAAGATGTATGCGAATTTTTTCGGGTCGTGAATTGACGGTCAGTGCGTGTCTGGTATTTCGTCTGGCGACGGGTTCATTGCAGGCGGCAGAAGAATTCAGCCGCGAAGCAATCGTGTCGCGGGTGCGAGGTGATATTGAATACTTTGCTTCGGATGATCAGGAAGGCCGAGGGATCGAAACGAAGGGGATCGAACGATCTGCCGAACGCATTATCGCGGAGTATCAGAAATTCGGACTGCAACCAGCCATGCCGGACGGATCTTTTCGTCAGCCATTTGATGTGTCTCTGGGCGACGTTGTGATCAGCGAATCGACGCACGCAAAGCTGACAGCACCGGATGGTACGGTGACCGAACTGAAACTGGGTGACGAGTTTCAGCCGATTCGTCGCGGATCGAATGGCCAGGGGATTGGCGGGGTTGTTTTTCTGGGATATGGAATCAGCTCAGCCGAAGACAAGTACGACGACTATGCCGACATCAATGTGGAAG
Organism: Candidatus Kuenenia sp.; assembly: GCA_043722015.1. Classification (GTDB taxonomy): domain Bacteria; phylum Planctomycetota; class Planctomycetia; order Planctomycetales; family Planctomycetaceae; genus SXXK01. Next base: position 4,157 of record JAYSPO010001130.1, read on the forward strand.
GCAAGGTTATCATCGTGATTCGCCGAGAACCTCAAAGTTACGATGGTGGTGCGTTCAAGGGAACGGCCACGAGCTCAAATGCGTATATCGATCGCAAGCTGGAATTGATGTCTAAGGCCAAGGCTGCTGCGGTCCTGTTTGTGAATGACTTTTCCGGTTCACCCACAGCTGAAACCGATGACTTGGCCACACCATCCAGTTTTGGAAACGACGGGGATTCGCTGCCGTTTGCCCACGTCAAACAAAGCGTCATCGACCGCGTGTTGAGTGCCACGCCGCTGAAGACAAAAGACGGCGAATCGTTGTCCAGTCTGAAGGCCGTGGCGCAGTATATCGACGCCAGTCTGAAACCGGTGTCGCAGGAATTGGCGGGTTGGTCTGCCGACGTGACCACAAAATTTCAGGCCAACACGGTCACAGCATACAATCTGATTGGCGTCATCGAAGGGGAAGATCCGCACGCGGATCAGACGATCGTCATTGGCGGTCATTATGACCACCTGGGATTCGGTGGTTACGGTTCCCGATCACCAACTCGAAATGGCGAAATCCATAATGGGGCCGATGACAATGCGTCTGGCACAGCGGCTGTAATCGAATTGGCTCGGCGAATTGCCTCCGGACCTAAACCGAAACATCGGATGGTTTTCATTTGTTTTTCGGGGGAAGAACGAGGACTCATCGGCAGCAACTACTACGTCCTGCACCCTGTCGTTCCGCTGGATGAGACAATTGCGATGATCAATTTCGACATGATCGGCAACCTGAAAAATAACATGGTGGAAGTCAACGGTGTGGGCACTGCGGAAGAATTTCGGGACATCGCCATGAAAGCCGATGAAGCCACGCCGATCGACATTACGATTATCGATGGCGCATTCGCCGGAAGTGATCATCTGCCATTTTATCTCAAGCAGATTCCCGTCATGTTCTGTTTCACCGGCATGACGTCAATCTACCACACGCCGGATGATGATTTCGAAACGCTGAATATCGAAGGTGCCGTATCTGTCATCGACTATTCCGAACAGCTCCTGCGCGGGATTGACGCCATGGAAAAGCCACCCACGTTCGTTGCGGCTGTGCCGGGCAATCGGCGAGCAGCCAATCGTGCTCCATTCCTTGGTGTTCAGCCGGACCTTGCTGCAAGCGGCGCCGACGGCATCGTGATTCGATCTGTCCGCGAAGAGTCTCCGGCACAGGCTGGCGGTCTTCAAACCGGCGATATCATCACTAAAGTCGATGAAACAACGGTTGAAGGATATCAGACGTTGATCGAAATTCTGATCGAGTCAAAACCCGGCGACAAACTGAAACTCAGTTTCAAACGCGGCAGCGAAATGAAAGAAACAGAAGTCACCCTCGGCGAGCCGCGCCGATAACAGCAGCCTGGTGAGCTCTGACTACGTCCCCAATAAGTACTCGCGCAGTTCCCGCATCAGGATTCCGCAGCGATGAGCGAACGTCTCTGCATCGGGCGCGCGACCGTACGGGATGGCAACGATGGACACCAGACGCACTGTCTTTGATTTGGCATCAGGTCCCTCCGCCGAGCGCGTGGTTTCGAATTGGACGTCAATTTCCAGTGGCTTTCGTTCCGTCGTGCCTCCCCAGCGTCGTGTAAAGCCCAGCTTGCCGATGCGAATCTTCATCTGGGAGTGATCCTGGCTCAGAACTTCAACCTTGTACTCACGGATGAAAGCATGAAGCTTCATGGCCGTCAGTTCCAGCGACGTTGAAACCTCGATACGTTCGCGAAATTCAAGCTGACCGTTGTTCGTAACGAACTGTGGCTGGTCCTGTGCCTCCTTGGCTTTCTTTTGAGCCTCGGTATCGACAATTTCGGTTTCCCAGCAGGTCCGATTTCGTCCTGTTTCCTTGGCGCGATACAAACAGACATCGGCTCGTTCCAGCAGCGTATGCACCGTGTCGCCCAACCGAGCTGTGGAAACGCCGAATGAAGATGTCACATTGAGCGAAGTGATGCCGCCAATCGAACTCTTCACAATCGCATGACGCAGTCGTTCGGCACGTCGGACGGCCGAATCCAGGTCTGTATCCGGACACAGGATCACAAATTCTTCGCCGCCGTATCGTCCGATCACTTCGGAAGAATACGTTTCGCTTTGCAGCATCCGCGTCAAATCAACCAGCACCTGATCGCCGATCTTATGACCATAAGTGTCATTGATTCGCTTGAATTTATCGACATCCAGAAAAATGGTGCTCAGGTGACGAGTTCCTTCCTGAGCGTGATAGTCCTCAAGCATGTGACGCAGTTGTGTTTCCAACTGTCCACGATTGGCCACGCCGGTCAGCGCATCACGCGTCGCGGCCAGTTTCAGTTCCACGTATTCGCGACACTGCCGACGCACGCCGCTCTTGCTTCGAAGTAACTGGACGGCACCGAAAACATGGTCGCCTGGTCCGACGATCGGCATTGAATAGACGTCGACTTTCAAATGCCGCGATTCGCTGACACGACACAGCCGAGTTGCAAACAGGGGACGACCATTCTGGAGCACCTGGCCCAGCATCGTTGTTTCACGATTTTCCGGCGCTGGCTGATTGTCCGTCAGCGACTGCAATTGCACATCGACGGGTTGCCATGTACGCCCCAGGACGCTCTGCAGCGGCAGACCGGTCATGCCCGGCATGCCATCACTCCAGATGCAGTAATTTCCATTGGAATCAACAATATAATAACCGTCATACAACTGTTGAAACTGGTACAGCACATTGATGAACTGGGCGATGACGACGATTTCATTTCGCTGCTCGTTGCTGACGTCCGTGGCTTGTGGTTGCTGCTGAAACGGATCACTGTAGCGGAACAGTGAATCGCCATCTTTCTCAAACCAGCGATTCAACGTGCGAATGACGTTGCCGTCGTAACGACTGCCGGACTGTTCCTCGAGGATATTCAGGATTTCCTTATGCGTCATCCCGCGGCGATATGACTTTGGCGAACTGAGTGAATCATAGGCATCCGACACAGCCAGAATGCGTGATCCCAGTGAGAGTCCTGTCTGCGGACCCTTGTCACCCTCCATGATTCCCGCACTGTCGAAATCTTCGTGAATCATGGTGAGCATCGAAACGACTGCAGGATCAGCATGCATGACCTGCAGCAGGTTGACTCCGGCATGATGATGCATCAGCACGAAGTCGTGTTCTTCGCTGCTGAGCTTGCCCGGCTTCTTCAGAATGTGTTCGGGGACCCCGATTTTTCCAACGTCGTGCAGAAGCGCCGCGATTTCCAGGGATCGACGTTGTTCGTCGTCCCAGCCCAACAGCTTGGAAATTCCACTCGAAATTGCGGCAATTCGCTGAGCGTGCATCAGCGAAGCCGGATCCTGCAGCTTCATACAACGCAGCAACAGTGTCATCAGATCGCGTGGAATAATCTGGCGTTCCGGCGCCGAAACCTGCTGCCGCCGCGCGTCGTCCGCCAATGCCAGCAGCCGAATCAGAACACCACTGGTGTCTGTAGGTATGGCAGGTGTCAGACTGTCGGCAGACAGGCCTGCACTGCGCTGGATGGCGGACAAAGTTGACAAAGTGAGCTGCATCCATTTTCGCTTCGGGATGGTCCTGATCAGCAGATTCCGGTCCGCATTCAGAACACGATTCCGGGAAGCATCGTGGGGTAAATCTGCGACACCACGAGGCATCGCTGCAGCAACTGTATGTCACGTTTCGGGGAACGTGACGTTATGTATCTGGATTTCAACCGGATGCATGCGTCGTGACAATCATGGCGATCGTCACGATCCGCATCTCCGAACGTAGTCACTCATAACAAACCAAAGCGCTGCAATGTGGTCTTCAGCTCGGCCAACTGAGAATCCGTCAGAGCGGTCAGAGGTAGCCGGACTTCGCCACAGTCCATTCCGATCATCTTCATCGCGGCCTTGACGGGAATCGGGTTCGTTGAAAGCCCCAACATATCGCGGCACAATGGAAAGAGCTGGTGGTGGAGTTTCTGAGCCTTCGTGACGTCACCGGATTTGAACGCCGTGACCATCGCCTTTACATCTTTCGGTACGATGTTACCAGCGACGGAAACAACACCACTGGCACCCAGGGCCATCAATGGCAGCGTCAGACTGTCGTCGCCGGAGAGCAGTGTCAGGTCGGAAGCGGACAAAATCTGGGAAGCCTGATCCATCGAACCGGTGGATTCCTTAATCGCCACGACACTCGGACAGGTGTCAGCGATGCGGCAGATCGTTTCTGGTTCCATATTCTTTGCAGTACGACCGGGAATGTTGTATAGCACTATCGGCAGATCGACATGCTCCGCAACCGCGCGGTAATGCTGAAAGAAACCTTCCTGAGTCGGCTTGTTGTAATACGGCGTCACCATCAGTGCGCCATTCGCTCCGGCGCGCTTCGCCGATGCCGTCAGACGGATTGCCTCCGCTGTGCTGTTTGAACCGGTTCCCGCCATCACGGTGATCCGACCTGCGGCGTGTTCGCAGGTGATTGCGATGACTCGCTCGTGTTCCTCGTGAGTCAACGTCGGACTTTCACCAGTTGTTCCGACTGGCACCAGTGTATCGGTTCCGGCGTCCACATGAAAATCGATCAACGTTTTGAGCATACTCTCATTCAGCGAACCATCGCTGTGCATGGGAGTGACCAACGCAACCGACAAGCCAGCAAACATTTCTCCGCGTCGTGCCATGATTTAATCTTTTTGCCAAACAGGATTCAAGAACTGACTCGATCACCAGCAATATACAGGATTCACGACACAATTCCAGGGGTGATCACTCCTCTG
>JAYSPO010001131.1:0-2512 GCA_043722015.1 Candidatus Kuenenia sp.
ACCGTGAAGAATTTTATCCAGATCTATTGACTGCCATCGATGAATTCGCCAAAAGCGTCCCAACCCAAGCTCATTGTATTGCGGGCGATGTGAACGTCAGCCCTGAAAATACGGTAGGTTGTGTGCAGCGGAGCAAAACACACCACACCGAATATTTTCACAATGTTATGTTACCCTGCGCTGCACGCACCCCGCGAACTTGAATACGTCTCAGAACTCCGCATGTCCCGGTGTCCGCGGAAACGGAATCACGTCGCGGATGTTGGTCATGCCGGTGATCAGCAGCACTGCGCGTTCCATGCCGAGGCCGAAGCCGGAATGGGGGACGGTGCCGTATTTTCGCAGGTCGGTGTACCACCAATAGTCGTCCGGGTTCAAATGACATTCGTGCAGACGTTTGATGAGTACGTCCAGGCGTTCTTCACGCTGGCTACCGCCGATGATTTCGCCGACGCCGGGGACGAGGACATCCATGGCTCGCACGGTTTTTTCATCGTCGTTGCACCGCATGTAGAACGGTTTCAGCGTGCGCGGATAGTTGAACAGAATCACGGGCTGGCCGAAATGTTCTTCCGTGAGGAATCGCTCATGTTCTGTCTGGAGATCGCTGCCCCATTCGACGGCGTAGTCGAATTTCCGGCCGCACTTCTGGATGATGTCAATGGCTTCGGTATAAGGCAGGCGGATGAATTCTTTGCTGCGGATGTTTTCGAGTTTCGCCAAAACGGTTTTGTCGATGCGCTCATTGAAGAACTCCATGTCGTCCGGGCATTTTTCCAGGACGTCATTGATCATTGTCTTGATGAACGCTTCGGCCAGATCCATATTGTCCGGCAATTCGTAGAACGGCATTTCCGGTTCCACCATCCAGAATTCCGCGAGATGCCGCGTCGTGTTGCTGTTTTCCGCTCGAAACGTCGGGCCGAATGTGTAGCAGTCGCCGATGGCTGTCGCATATGTTTCGGCTTCCAGTTGTCCGCTGACTGTGAGTGACGCCGGCTTGGCGAAGAAGTCCTGTTTCCAGTCGATCGTGTCAATCTGTTTTTTCGCCAGCATCGCCAGATCCAGCGTCGTCACCTGAAACATTTCACCGGCACCTTCGCAATCGCTGGTGGTGATGATCGGTGTGTTGAGGTACAGAAATCCGCGAGTCTGAAAGAAGTTATGAATCGACCAACTGATGCAGTTGCGAACTCGCGCGACCGCGCTGAACGTGTTTGTGCGCGGGCGCAGGTGAGCGATCTCACGCAGGAACTCCATGCTGTGTCCCTTCTTCTGCAGCGGGTACGTCGTGGCATCGGCGACTCCCAGCACAGTCAGCGATGTTGCATGGAGTTCAATGCGCTGGCCTTTGCCGGGAGACTCCTTGAGTGTGCCCTCGATCGCGACACTGGCTCCAGTGGTGACGTCTTTGATCGAAGTCTCATATCCTGGCACAGTGTTTTCAACCACGATCTGCAGGTTCTTGAGGCAGCTGCCGTCGTTGAGTTCAATGAACGAGAACCCGTTCTTGGAGTCGCGGCGTGTCCTCACCCAGCCTTTGGTAATGAGGGTGGTTCCCGGTTGTCCGTCGCGAAGCAGGCTGGCGATGCGTATGAGTGGCATAGATTAAATTTTGGATTTGAGATTTGAAATTTGAAATTTGAAAATCAGAATTGAAATCAGCGTTTCTTGGCGACGGATGTGATCGCTCCGCTGAGTTGCAGTTTGATGTCGCCGGTACACTTTGCGGCGGCGGGAACGTTGACTCGCAGAAAAAGCAGTCCGCTCTTCTTCGGAGTATGTTCCAGACCGGCGTTGACCACAAATGGATCACCGGGCTTTCCGTCAGTGACGACAACGCCAATCAGTGCTCCGAATGGACCGACCGAAACATGATCCAGAGCCGGGTCTTTCGTCGGCAGTCCGGTGAGCGGAATGGTTGTCGAGTAGATCATCTTGTACTCGCCAGTTGCGGCGAGGCGAAATGTTTTGCCTTCGGTGACTTCGCAGACTGGATTGCCCCAGCCTTTGGAAACGTCGAGTTCCACCTTGGCTTCATTTTCCTGCATGAGTTCTTCACCGATCCGGTCCATTTCCTGTTTCAGACCGTCCATTTTTGGATTGATGTGTTCGACTCGTTTCAGCACGGTCAGTGCTTCTTCTTTCTCGCCCTTCTTCAGGTATTCTTTGGCGACTTCCATATATTCCTTAAGCAGCCCCTCTTCAGCTTTGGTCATGCGAATCTCAAGCTGCTGACTGTTGGGTCCGTCTTTGTCCTTTTCCTTGTCCTTGCTGCGGCTGGTTTGAGCGACGCCTGAGGATGATGCCAGCAGGACCGCGACGGTAACACCTGCGGTTGTCAGCAGCATGATCAATCGTCGCCGCATCGGAATGAAAGCGTGTGGTGTATTAAGTGTTGTCGTCATTGAGTTCTCCGAGGAGTCTGTCTGAATACCGGTGTCTTTGTGAGCGGCAAGGCGCTAGCCGCCGTTTTTTCAGGTATTCCTGCTATGTACACCGGCGGCTAGCG
>JAYSPO010001132.1:0-1127 GCA_043722015.1 Candidatus Kuenenia sp.
CAATCGAACAGCAGACCTGTGCAGGCCCGGCTCAGATGCGGAAAGAAGCGTCGTTCGATGAGATTGTACTTGGAACAGTAACTGGGATAGTGAGCCACCTGGATCTTCATCCCGGTGCTGTCTGCCACCGTCTGCAGGCCGTGCTTGAAAAGAGACTTGCTGGCCGAGTTGCTGCCGCCGCAGTCAAGCAGCAGCAGTCTCGAATCGGCATCCGGATCACACGGCTTTCCAATGCGGTTCCAATACCACTGGATGCTGTCGCAGGCAAATTCGGTGGTGTCGTGCGACAGGCCGAGGTTGACAGGCCCGCGATTGCGAACCGGATCGAAGATGCCGTGCGGAATGAGGACTCCGTCGGCCCAACTCGGGAAGTCGTGATCAAAGGCTTTGAACGCTGTGGTGCAGCGGACGCGTCCCTGGCGAAACAACTGACCGAGAAACTCCTTCGCCTTGGTATCGATGGAAAAATACGGGTTGCCGGCGGACTCGTACTGCTGAATCAGGCCGGTCATGTTGTTGAATTGAGCGTCACGATCAGGAGACTTTCCTCCGGCCAGCACCTTGTGGATCTTACGGAGGCGCAGCCCTTGTTCGTCCATCCACTGCCGAATCAGATCGTCGCTGACGGGCGTGTGCATCACCGCCAGTTCCTGTTCCAGCCGGGTCGGAGTGAGGTCGGTATCAACCACCCGCTCATCGTCGGGATCACCGGCGGTTCGAGTTTTCATCAGCGATTGCAGGTTGCACTCGATCTCCGATCCGGGCCTGACCTTTTTTTTCGACCTGCGCCAGGACGGCGAATGCGTCCCTCAGCAGGATCTTCGGGCAGTTGGTCCAACTCGTCGATTCCGCGGCTGATTGTTCTCGTCGAGCAACCGAGTATTTCCGAGAGATATCCAATACCACCGTGACCCAGTTGCCGCGCCTGGATGGCGGCAAATCGGCGTTGATCTTTTTCCGAAAGTGTCTCAAACACATTTCGAATCTGTCTTTCGATCGTCTCATCAAACCGCTCAAATGTCACAACTGCCATCCTTGGCCTCCAGTGTTCTTCGTGAATACTTCGTCAAAAACTCCTGTTAACAAATCACACCGTTTCACGCGACACTAATTTCTCGAGCGATCCT
>JAYSPO010001133.1:0-4112 GCA_043722015.1 Candidatus Kuenenia sp.
AGAATCAATCGCCCGTTATTCCCCGCAATCCGGACAGGCTCTGCAGCCTATCCAGACTAGATGTGTGGTACGATGAGGGCGTCAGCCCAGCCGCTCGCCTTTGATTGGGCGTACTCACAATTCTGCTGATGCGGCAGCAGCGGCTCTTCCGGCGGCTTCTGCATTGCGGCGGTGCAGTTTGCCGATGAGTTTCGCGACCAGCGCGGTCCAGCCGGTCTGATGAGTGGCTCCGAGGCCCTGGCCGGTTTCGCCGTGGAAGTATTCGTGGAACAGCACCAGATCTTTCCAATGTGCGTCGCCCTGAAAGCGAGGATCGTCCCCGTGGCACGGACGTTTGCCATCTTCATCGGGCAGGAACAGACTGATCTGACGCCGCATCAGTTCTTCTGCTACCTGGCCCAGCGTCATCATCACGCCCGAACCGGTTGGACATTCGACCTTAAAGTCTTCACCGTAGAATTCGTCATAGCGTTCGAGCGATTCAATGAGCAGATAGTTGAGCGGAAACCAGACTGGTCCGCGCCAGTTGCTGTTGCCCCCGAACATGGATGAGTCTGAATCACCCGGGACATAGTTGACTCGATGTTCATGCCCGTCCACATAAAACACGAACGGCTGCGTTTCGTGAATCTGCGACATGGATCTGATTCCGTACGGGGACAGGAACTCCTTTTCATCCAGCAGATACTTCAGCATCCGCTCCATGCGTTCACGGGTTGGAATCGCCAGCAGTCGCAGGCCACGAGCAGGTCGAGTTTCATCAGCCGCCGCTGATCGCTGCATGAACGTGATATTCTTCAGTCGTTCGCTGCGATGTTCCATGAACCATTCCATGCGACGACGGAAACCCGGCAGATTATCGAGCACATGGTCGCTGAGAATGATCGACGTAAACAGGGGGATGACACCTACCATGGATCGTACACGAAGAGGAATGTGTTCGCCGTTGTTGTACAGATGGTCGTAGTAAAACCCGTCCTGTTCGTCCCACAGGCCGACATCTGAGTGCGAATTCATGGCGTCGGCGATTTCGATGTAGTGTTCAAAAAATTTCGACGCCATGTCGGCGTACGCGGGATTCTGACTCGCCAGTTCGAGTGCCATCGTCAGCATCCGTGCACAGAAGAATCCCATCCATGCCGTGCCGTCCGCCTGATGCAGATGACCGCCTGTCGGCAGTGGCTTGGATCGGTCGAAGACTCCGATATTGTCCAGCCCGAGAAATCCGCCGGTGAAGACATGCTTTCCGAGGACGTCTTTGCGATTGACCCACCATGTGAAGTTCACGGTCAGCTTCTGAAATGTTCTGGCGAGGAAAAGTCGATCACGGTGCCCTGGCAGCCCGGTGCGTTTGTAAACTCGCCAGCAGGCCCATGCATGGACGGGAGGATTCACGTCACTGAAGTTCCATTCGTACGCCGGAATCTGGCCGTTTGCGTGCATGTACCATTCACGCAGAAACAGGATCAGTTGATCGCGGGCGAAACGATTGTCGATGTCGGCCATCGGCACCATGTGGAATGCCAGATCCCATGCAGCGTACCACGGATATTCCCATTTGTCCGGCACTGAAATAATGTCACGATTGAACAGGTGCTGCCAGTCGTTGTTGCGAATCGGACGTCGTGAACCTGCGACAGCGGGCATATTTGCGTCGCCGTTGAGCCATTCGCTGACGACGTAATAATAGAACTGCTTCGTCCACATCAGACCCGCATACGCCTGCCGCAGAATTCGGCGTGACTCTTCAGGCAGTTCGGCAGGGATCTTTCTGGCGTAAAAACTGTCGGCTTCAGCTTTTCGAAGGGCAAAACTCTCAGAAAACGTCGTTCCGAAAATCTCGGCTGGCTCTAAACCTGCCTCCCACAATCGAAGTTGCAGCGTCACTTCTTCACCAGCACGCAGCATGATGCGGTACATCGCGGCGGCTTTTGTACCCTCATCTTCCGGATTAACGGCATTGATATTGTGATTGACGACGTAACGGTGAAACGCATCCTTGGAATATTTCCCGCCCAGCTCCGGATCATGCAGATACTTTGGGTTGGATTCGTTTTCAGTGAACAACCAACGCACGGCCTTACGAGGCGAATTTGACTCGGCGGCAAGGTAATACCGTCCCAGCGTCTGATGTTCGGCGACAACCTGATTGTGTTCATCGAGGGACATCTGAGGCTTGGGCCAGCCACCTTCGTACTCTGATCCCCACGTCCATGTATTCCGAAACCACAGCGTCGGCAGCACATGGATCGTTGCCAAGGCCGGGCCGCGATTGGCGATGGTGATGCGAATCAGAATATCGTCCGGGGTTGCTTTTGCGTATTCCGCGAACACGTCGAAATATCGGCTGCGGTCGAAAATTCCCGTATCGACCAGTTCGATTTCCGAGAGGCCACGACTGCGATATTGATTCTCGGCCACCAGTCTTGCGTAGGGATATTCGGCCTGCGGATACTTGTACAAAGCCTTCATGTACGAATGCGTCGGCGTGGAATCCAGATAGAAGTATTCTTCCTTCACGTCTTCGCCATGATTGCCTTCGTGACCGTTGACCCCGAACAACCGCTCCTTCAGAATCGGATCGCGCCCATTCCACAGCGCGAGCGCGAAACACAAGCGGCACTGACGGTCGGTAATTCCAAGCAGACCGTCCTCACCCCAGCGGTACGCGCGACCGCGGGCATGATCGTGCGGAAACGACGACCACGGCGAACCGTCGTGCGAATAATCTTCTCGCACGGTGCCCCATTGCCGTTCCGAAAGATACGGCCCCCAGTGCTTCCAGTTCGCCCCTTCTGCGCGGGCTTCTTCCTGTTCCAGTCGGAGCAGTTCGGCAGTCTTGATGTCCATGTTTTCCATAACAACTCTATTGCTTCGCAGCCTTCACGTACCGGTCAAACCAGGTCACCATTTCCCACAAGGTGTGTTCCACAGATTCACGCGCGACATAGCCGTGGGATTCATGAGGAAGAGTGACATAGCGAACGGTGCCGCCGTTGCCGCGAATGGCGTGGTAAAGGCGTTCACTCTGGATGGGAAACGTGCCGGGATTGTTGTCCGCTTCGCCATGGATGAGCAAAATCGGCGTCTTGATTTTGTGCGCTGCCGCGAAGGGTGACATGGTCATGTAGATCTGCGGAGCTTCCCAGAACGTGCGGCGTTCGTTTTGAAATCCGAACGGAGTGAGTGTGCGGTTGTAAGCGCCGCTGCGGGCCACACCGGTGCGAAACATCGTCGAATGAGCGAGCAGATTTGCGGTCATGAAAGCTCCGTAACTGTGCCCGCCCACACCGACGTGATCGCGATCGGTCACTCCCATTTCGACAGCTTTATCGATCGCCGCCTGAGCACTCGCGACAACCTGTTCGAGAAACGTGTCGTTCGCAAGTTCAGGACTGCCTACGACCGGCATCGTGGCTTCGTCCAGAATGGCGTAGCCCTGCGTCAGTAGAAACAGGTGCGAAATTCCACTGATCGAAGTGAAACGATTCGTGGAACCTGACACCTGACCCGCCGTGGACGGGTCATTGAATTCTCGTGGATAGGCCCACACAATCGTCGGCAGAGGTTTGCCCTTCTGGTGTCCGGGTGGCAGATAGAGTGTGAAAGAAAGCGGCACGCCGTCGCTGCGTTCATAGGTGACCAGTTCTTTTTGAATACTCCGCAGTTGAGGCATCGGATCGGGGAAATCCGTCATTGCTCTGCGCGCCTGCCCGGGGGCGTACAGGAACACGTTGGGAGGTTCCAGCGGAGATTCATGCTGCGTGATAAACTGTGAGCCATCATCAGAAATCAGTGCCACGACCGACTCGTAACTTCCTTCGGCACAGGCGAACAGTCGATTTGTCTCGCGAGTTGTCAGGTCGAATCGATCCAGAAACGGACGATCGCCTTTCGGTGTCGCACCGGTGCTGCGCAGAAACAGGAAATTGCCATGCTGCCACATCACGCTCTGACCGTTCGGCAGAAGTCGGCTGACAGGAGTTCCGGAATCTCCGTAGCGATCGTTGATTGATCTTTCCCAGACCAGTGTCGGAGTCGCATCAGGGTGCTCGGTATTGATCTGCAGCGTGCGCGTCCAGCGGCGGTCCCGATCATAGTCGCGTACAAAC
>JAYSPO010001134.1:0-2023 GCA_043722015.1 Candidatus Kuenenia sp.
TTGCGAACGCAAGCTTTTGCGTCGTCAGATTCGGTGGAAAGACGGGCAGGTTCAATAATTCTCCGACAGACGCAAAATCCCTGTCAAAGTGCGGCTGCCACACGTTATTCCCACCTGGCGGAGCATTGCTGTTTGCCCCCAACGTGTCAATTGGTATGCCGGTTGCATCGCCCTTCAATGAGTTCGCGCGAAACGCATTGGGGGTTGTCAGGACAGGGCCATGAATTGCGCGACTGTCAACGAGCGGCTCGCTGCGTTCGAAACTTCGCAGACGCTTAAGGTGGTCTGTACTTGAATCCGCACGAACTTCGGCAGCCGTATCTGTGGTGTCAATGTTCAAGTCAAGCATGGTCACTCGAACGCGGTCAATTTCAATCCATGGATTAAAGACTTCATTGGCAATCGATGGCAGATCGGGATTCAATCGGCGTTCCAGAACCAGGTCAAATCCTGGAGTCCCGGTAGCTGCTATCTGCCCGGATTCAGCGGCGACACCAAATCCTCCTTCAAGTGTCTGCATCGTTCCACCAAGCGGACCCGCGCCGTTGTGCCCGGCGTACGCAACAACGCTGCCCAGGAATGGTGTGGCAGTGGCAACTGGATAGAACGCACCGGTCGTTGCGTGAGCGATCATGTCCAAATCACATCGCGGAGCATAGGCGGCGTTCGTCGTCGGCGTGCTCACTGCCGGCATCGTGCCAGTTGCACTGTTTGGTGCAATCAGTTCGTAAGTGCTGTCAAAGGGCCCCGTGTATGTAGTCGTCGTTCCGTCGTATGTCCCAGCATCCACAAACAGATCACAGCTGGACATGGGGAATCCTGATCGGCCCACAGCATTCGTCACCGACACCGTGAATCGTCCACCGCCATCGATTTGGTTGCGACCAGCTGCGTCGGTGCGAAACGCCATGAATCTTGTAGGTGGCGTAATGGACGCGCCTTCATGAACGGACTGAATTGCACTTGTCGCTGCAGTCCGATCTCTCCGCACCACTCGCCACACGGTCTGGGCAACGGTCTCGCCGCCTGTTAATCCTGACCCCAGCGTAACCGGTGTGGGCTGCACGTTCTGGAGCTCAAAGAACAGGAAATCATTGAATTCGGCGGGATTGCCATTGTGGGCCGCATCGTCGAATTGTGTGGCGACATGATCAGCCGGAAGTTTCTGCGATCTCACCGCCAGCACTTCGCTGAAAGTCAGTGGTTGGGCTTCGACGCCGTAGACGACACCGCGATTGTTGGCATCATCAGGATACATGCCTTCCTTAGTCAGGATAGCAGGCGCCAGAGGAGTCGCATCAGGGGAACCTGATGGCCAGGCTGGATCACTAGCCGGATCGCTCGTGGACGAAAACGTGAACGCATCATCGTCGAGGTTCCAGCCATTGCCCAGGTTCTTGTCGAACTCAAACTTTGTAATCACATTGTCAGTGTCCATTGCATCGACAAGATTGACGGCAAACTGAGCCATTTGCCGCAGCTTGTCTTCAGAGTACAGGCCGCGGGGACTATTGTCCGCGGTGTAATCTCTAATGGCGTTTGTTGCACCGACCCACTCTGCCCCGCCGATCGTGTAAAGTAACACATAGATATCTCGTGCCAGCAGTTGCCGATCACGGCGAGCCCAGAACTCACGATCACCGGCTGTCTGTGGAGGGAACACCGGGAGTGGAGCCCCGGAAACCACATTGGGAACGGTCGTCAGAGTGGCATTGAGCTGACCGCCACTGCCATCGGACTCGGAACCTAGCGGATGTTCTGAGAGCGGGCGAAAACTCAACCCCGTCCGCCGCATGTAGTTCACGAACGCCGGAGTTCCTTCGAGCGGTGTCTGGACAGACCGATTGACGTCGAGAATATGATTCACACTGAGCGGGAGTTGCCCCTCCACTCCGCGGCCTCCATTCGCTTCTGCAAACAACAACCGTCGCACCTGCGGGCGGAACGGATCCTGTGCACCAAACACCGGCACCAGTGTATCAGGAGAGGCAGGATCAGGATCCAACATTCCGTTTCCATTTGT
>JAYSPO010001135.1:0-1270 GCA_043722015.1 Candidatus Kuenenia sp.
AATCACGAACTGGCCGTTCAGCAATGGGAGTCGCTGCATGGCATTCTCAGCGGTCTTGGTGCCACGATCGAACTTGTTGAACCTCGACGCGGACTGCCAGACCTTGTCTTCACCGCAAACGCCGCGCTGATCTGCGGTGGCAGTGCCGTCCTGTCACGATTCCGACATCCGCAGCGTCAAGGGGAAGAGGCGTGTTTTGCGGCAAAGCTTGAGCAGCTCGAGTTGGAAGTGATCCGCCTGGCGAATGATGAGTACTTTGAAGGAGCCGGCGATGCATTGTTCTGCGGCGAAGGACTCTTTGCCGGCTATCGTATTCGGAGCATGGCGCGCAGCCTGCAGCATGTGGCAACGCTGATCGGTGTGCAAATCATGCCACTGGAACTGGTGGATCAACGGTTCTATCACCTCGATACCTGCTTTTGTCCGCTCGAACCAGCGCAGGCGATCTGGTTCCCCGCAGCATTTGATGCTTACGGACAGCAGGTCATTCGGGCAAATATCCCGAACCTGATCGATCTCACCGAGGCTGAAGCGATTGGCTTTGCCGCGAACGCCGTGGTGATCGGACGACACGTCGTGACGAATACCGGTTGCCCACAACTACATGCACGTCTCCTTGAACTGGGATTCCAGCCGATCGAGACTCCGCTGACTGAATTTGTCAAAGCTGGCGGCAGTGCTAAATGCCTCACATTGAGGCTGGATGGTGAAGAGGCGGCCGAATGGAAACGGTTACGGTAAATATTTTTCTGCCGCGCGGTGAAAGCGCAAAAGCCTGTGTCCTTAAGGCATATCTGTCCATCGTATGGTGGTACCCTGGATCATAAGATATACTTTCTCCGGCAGATCGCAGAATTACTGCGACATCGGGACACGCTTTTTCGACGGTATTGCGGGCAACAGGACATGGCAAGCATCATTTTTCTTCGCGATGGGCAGACCATACGGTTTCAGTTGGGGAAAACAGACATCTGCATTGGGCGCAATAAGGATGCTGATATTCGCCTGGACCAGGAAAATGTGTCTCGCAGCCATGCCCGCATCTTCAGGTCTGAGGATGCGTGGTGTTTAGTGGATACGGACAGTACCGGAGGCACGACCGTCAATGGGCAAAAATTGCTGCCTGAGACACCCGTAATCCTGAGACATCGCGATGACATCCGCATCGGATCAAACAAACTCGTGTTTGAAAGTGCGGCGAAATTCCTGCCCGGACACCAAAAGAACACTCCGTCGGAATTTGATTTCTGCGATGACGGCGACAGCAGCG
>JAYSPO010001136.1:0-18907 GCA_043722015.1 Candidatus Kuenenia sp.
GAAACTGCAGGCTTCTAATGGTGCTTTCGATCTTTTCCACCATCCGCACGAGGCGGATGGGGTTGTGTTTCTTCTCATCCAGGCTTTTAGCCCACCATCTGTGCTCACCGATCCGGTCAAGCCGGATGGGGTCGCGGAGAAATGGCAAAGGTCTGATGAAAGAGCCGAGTGTCGAACCAAAGATGTGGGTAATGACAAGGCTTCACGCCGATGGAGCCAAGGTTTAACGTTTTGGTCCCCAAACCTCCGGTCCACCGGCGTGAAGCCGGGATGGGGCCGATGCACTCAGGCGTATTCCCTGTTGTTCTCATTCATCGCAAATCGATGCCGGTGGCATTCCTGAATGCTGGATTCTGTTTTTTGTGTGTATGGTTTTGAGTTGGTCTACGTCCGTTGGTAAAATTGGTCGCAGAGCTTTATCCGGACACATCTCTCACCCGAAGCACTTTCATGACGAATCGCCCGACGCGACGTATTGCGACTTCTCTTGATCGACACCTGTCATCCCTGATTGCCGGGATACTCCGGGGAAAACCGAAGCGGCAAAGGCGTGCCGCTCGCTGTGCGAATCGGGCGGAAGCGTGTGAGAGCCGGGAAATGCTTTCCGCGATCGTCGTCACAAGTCTGGCGGACAATACCGCCGTTGATGGACAAATCACCCTCCGTGAGGCGATTCAGGCCGCGAATACGAATCTTTCAGTCGATGGGTCCGTGGCCGGCAGCGGAGCGGATGTCATCACGTTTGGTGCGGGGCTCAACGGGACAATTGCGTTGTCACTTGGCCAACTGACGATCAGCGAGACCGTGACGATCACCGGCAATGGAGCGGCCAATACGATCATTGATGCCCAAACAACTTCGGGAATTTTTGACATCACCAATACCGCCGGTGACGTGACCCTGAACGGTCTCACTCTGCGGAACGGTCGTCGGCTTGGCGGTAGCAATTCGTCATTCAGTGGGGGCGCGGTGCGGTCGCTCTCGACGGGAACACTGGAAATCAATCAAAGCATGCTGTCGGGCAATCGGGCAGACTACAGTGGTGGTGCGATCTACACTCAATCCGGCAACTTGACGGTCAGCAAGAGTACACTGTCCGGTAACTCCAGCGGCATTGGTGGCGGGGCTATCTCGACTGCAACATACGGATCGGGAGGTGGCCTGATTTCTGTAAGCCAAAGCACGCTCTCCGGAAATCTGGTGACTGGCAGCAGTGGTCTTGGAGGCGGGGCAATCTTCAATGGCGGCAATCTCTTCGTCAGCCAGAGCACGATTACCGGGAATCAGGCTCCGGGTTCTGTCGGGGGCGGAATCAGCACTTATTTCGGAGTCACATTCCACAACAGCATCATTGCCGGAAACTCTGACAGTGGCTTCGGCCCGGATTTGGTCAGGCGTAACGGACTTGAGCCAAATCCGCGCACGTCTCAACTTACCAACACGTTGCTCGGGACGAACATGGGCAGCGGCACCAGTGCACCCACCGTCGGGTCCACACCTGATGCCAATGGGAATTTTATCGGCGGTGCAGGTGCCAACGCCATTGATCCGCGGTTGGGCCCTCTCCGGAACAATGGCGGATTGACGTTGACTCATGCGCTGCTGCCCGGAAGCCTGGCCATTGATCACGGCAATAATGTCCTCGCGGTCGATGCGAACGGCGTGCCGCTGACTCTTGATCAACGCGGAACTTCTTTTCCCCGAATCGTCAATGCAACAGTCGATATGGGAGCCTACGAAGGAACATTTATCATCGTCAGCACAAACGTTGACGAGTCCGACGGCAACTTTAGCGCCGGTGACCTGTCGCTCCGCGAAGCGATCTCAATCTCGAACGCCAGTATTGCGACCATCGAGACCATTGGATTCGCCCCTTCCACAAATGGACTGCCATTCAATCTGACGCTGGGCCAACTGGTGATCAGTCAGACCGTCACGATGATCGGCAATGGATCAAACAGTACGATCATTGATGCTCAAACGAACGCACGAATCTTCGAGATGACCAGCTCCGCCGGTGACGTGACTCTGGATGGCATGACACTGAAGAACGGCAGAACGACGGGCAGCGGTGCCAACTTTGACGACACCACTTTCGGCGGAGGAGCTGTGCGGTGGCTCTCATCAGGCACGCTGACCGTGATCCGCAGCACGCTCTCAGGAAACTCGACCACGGGGAACCGCGCAGGTGGTGGAGCGATCCTGGCGAGACAGGGAACACTGAACATAATTCAGAGTGCGCTGTCGGGAAACTCCACGGCGGGAATCAATTCCGAGGGCGGAGCGATATCCGCGCACCTTGGTTCATTGCAAGTTGTGAACAGCACGCTTTCTAACAACGCAACCACCGGAGTCGATTCGGAAGGTGGAGCAATTTTCGCCGTCTTTGGCAACCTGACCGTGAGCCAGAGTACGCTCTCTGGAAACACCGTTTCAAATGTCGGTGCCTTCGGCGGGGCAATTTTCACACAGCAGGGCGTCGTGCTGGTGAGCCAGAGCACAATCACCGAAAACCAGTCCACATCAAGTAGTGGCGGTGGAATCTACACATTGTCTTCACCGATCACGATCCAGAACAGCATCGTCGCGGGGAATGGAGACAACGGTACGGCCCCGGACATCCGAAAGTCTGCGGATATCGACGATACGTTTACGGTCACCAACAGTCTCATTGGCCGAAACAACGGGACCGGACTGACGGCGACATCAGGCAGCACTCCGGATGGAAGCGGAAACTTTATCGGCGGAGCGACCGTACCGACGGCCATCCAGCCACTGCTCGCCCCGCTGGCCGATCGTGGCGGATCGACGTTGACTCATGCTTTGTTGGCCGGCAGCCTCGCGATTGATAGTGGCAGCAATGCTCTGGCGGTGGATGTCACGAACTCCAACGCCATGCTGACGACCGATCAGCGCGGATCGATTTTTGCGAGGATCATGAATGGCACGGTTGATATGGGGGCCTATGAACTCTTCACGGGGCCGCTCGTTGTCAGCACGACCAAAGATGAATTCGACAGCGATTTCGGAGTCACTGATCTGTCTCTCCGCGAAGCAATCGCACTCGCGAACGGGAGCCCAGGAGCAAATACAATTACGTTTGACGCCAATCGTACGAACGGGGTGGTATTCAATCTGTCGCTGGGGCAAATGACTATCACCGACACCATCACGATTTCCGGGAACGCACCAGCGAATACCATCATTGACGCTCAGCAGTTGTCCCGCATCTTTGACATCACGGGCGCGGCGGGCGACGTGACTCTTAACGAATTGACACTGAAAAATGGACGGACGACTGACAATGGCTCCACGTTCGGTGGTGGTGCAATACGAGCAATGTCATCAGGTACTCTGACGATAAACCGCAGTCGTATTTCAGGGAATTCCACGATTGGTTCTAGCGCCAATGGGGGAGCCATTTTTACTAATTCCGGAAAGGTTGTGATTGGTGCATGCACAATCGCTGGAAACGTTGTTGAAGGATACAACGCCAACGGAGGAGCACTCTACACCGCTTCGGGCATGGTTATGGTTTCGCAGACTATCCTTTCGCAAAACACTGCAGCTGGCACTTTTGGCAACGGCGGCGCGATTTGTTCCCAATCTGGCACTGTAAAGTTGTACCAGAATACATTCAGCGAGAATTCTACAGCAGGCGCAGAATCACGCGGCGGGGCGGTTGCGACCATTTCAGGCGCTCTAACAGTCAGCCAATGCACATTCTCTCACAATACGACGACAGGATTTTCCGGCGACGGGGGAGCGATCTTCTCGTTCAGCGGCTCTGTGACAATTAGTCAGAGTACGCTCTCGGGAAATCGTGTAACTGGTGACGAGGCACAAGGTGGTGCGGTTCATGTCTATAATGGGCCGCTCAACGTCAGCCAAAGTACAGTCACTGATAACCATACCACAAAGAGTGCCGCAGGCGGCATTTTCAGTTATGCAGCTCCGATCACAATCAAAAACTCTATCATCGCTGGAAATTCAGACGACGGCACGGCTCCGGATGTTCGCAAGTCTCCCACCGACTCGATCATGGTCTCAAACAGTCTGATTGGCAACAACACTGGCTCGTCGCTGCCAGCGACCGGAAACGTGACTCCCGGCGTCAATGGCAATTTTATCGGCGGAGCGGGCGCGAGTGCCATCAATCCACTGCTGAGCCCGCTTCAAAACAACGGCGGCCCGACGTTAACGCATGCCCTGCTGACGGGCAGCCTCGCGATCAACCGTGGCAGCAATGCATTGGCGGTGGATGTGACGAACGGCAATGCGATTTTGACGAATGACCAACGCGGACCGTCGTTCGCGCGGATCGTGAATTCGACCGTCGATATGGGAGCCCTTGAAGGAACATTCATAGTCGTAAGCACGACAACCGATGAGCTGGACAGCGATTTCAGTCCGGGCGACTTGTCGCTCCGCGAGGCGATCATGCTTTCCAACGCCAGCGGCAATCCGAATGAGGGCTTTACCTTCGCAGCTTCGACCAACGGAACACCATTCAACCTGACACTCGGACAACTGACGATCAGTGCCAACGTGACGATCACAGGCAATGGCGCGGCCAACACGATCATCGATGCTCAGACGGACTCGCGAATCTTCGATATCGCCGCGAACGTCACCGTCACGCTCAACGGTCTTGCGCTGAGGAATGGACGAACCTTCGGCACGAATGTCCCCAATACAGCATCGACCTTCAGCGGAGGTGCGATACGGTCTTCGGGCAAACTGACGATCAACCAATCCACACTGACAGGAAACTCGACCTCCGGGTTTGATGCTCAAGGGGGCGCGATTTACAACAGCGGCCAGTTGTTCGTGAATCAGAGTACCCTTTCCGCAAACACAACCACGGGGAACGGATCGCACGGCGGTGCCATCTTCTCGGCCATTGGTGCCCTGACCGTGACCGACACTACGCTCTCCGGGAATTCGGCGACCGGAACTGGTGCCTCTGGTGGAGCCATCTACGTCCTGCGGGACGAAGTAACGATCAATCGCAGCACGATCTCTGGAAACTCTGCCAGCCAGGGCGGCGGTGGTATTTTCTTTGTCGGCACGAATGTCATAAACTTCAATCGACTGATCGTGATGCAGAGTACGATTTCCGGTAACTCAAGTCTCGGCACAACTGCCCCTGGCGGTGGTGGTGGCATTGGCGGACAGTTTGGCGAGGTGTTCCTGCTGCAGAGCACGGTGACGGCGAACGTGTCGAACCATCCGAATGGTGGCGGCGGAATCTATCTTGACTCATCCCCCGCAATCATTCGAAACAGCATCATTGCTGGTAATATTGCGGCAGAATTCGGTCCCGACATCCGGCAGTCTCCGGATCTGAACGACCAGTTCGCGATCCACAACAGCCTGGTAGGCCGCCACAATGGGTTGCGAGCATCTCTTGGGCAAGTGCCAGATATCAACGGAAACTACATCGGTGGAGACACACCCGCGACCGCCATTAATCCATTGCTCGCTCCACTCGCGAACAATGGTGGCCGCACTCAGACTCATGCTCTGCAGCTCGGTAGTCCTGCCATTGATCACGGCTTGAATTCCTGGGCTGTCGATCCCACGCAGTCAGGCTCTCAGCCGTTCACTTCTGACCAGCGCGGTCAGCCATTTACGCGGATTCTGGACAGTGACGGAAAGGGTGCGACCGTCGTCGATATCGGAGCGTTCGAATCGACCGGGGTGAGGCTGTTGTCACCGGATCCAAACGCATTCACCGCGCGGCCGACGCTGCAGTGGAGTCCCGTGGCGGGGGCGACGTCGTACAACATTCACGTCAATAATCAAAGCACGGGAGTGGCGGCCTACTACACGTCAACCGCAACTGGAACGTCGCAGACCGTCAACGCGGATTTCGGCATCGGAGCATATCGTATCTGGATTCAGCCGGTCTTTTCCACCGGTCCCGGTAACTGGAGCGCGCCCCGAGACATCTTTATTCTCACAAGCGCAGTGTGGCAGCCGATGTCACGCGTGCAGCTTGTCTCCCGGCCAACCTTTTCATGGATGACCTTGCCTGGTGCCGTGAAGTACGACCTGTGGATTGACAATTTTTCGACCGGACAGCGACAGCTTGTTCGCCAGGACCTGACCGGCACCAGCTATCCGCCTCCCGCTGACCTGCCGATGGGTCTGTATCGTGCCTGGGTTCGCGGCATTGACGCTGCTGGAATTCATGCGGCATGGTCAGTTCTCCAGGAAGCACTGGTGGTGCCGAGCGTGATTCCGATCGGACCGCTGAGTGGCACATTCGATCGCACACCGACGTTTTCGTGGAATCCCGTCACAGGTGCCGCCAGCTATGAACTGTATGTGAGAAATCAAACCACCGGTGCGATGGTGATCAACGGCACCTCGACCGCTGCGACGAACTTCACGCCTGCATCCAATCTGACCGATGGCCCATACCGCTGGTGGACGCTTGCGGTCAGCCCGGCCAACATCGGCCCGATCAAAAGCGGCGGTTCCAACCCGATAGACATCTTTGTCGGCGGTCGCCCGACGATCATCGCGCCGGTGGCTGGTTCGTCCACGTCTGACCGAACTCCGACGTTCTCCTGGCGCGCTGTTGACGGAGCTGCCAGCTATCAACTCTCCGTGAGCCGAACTAGTGCTCCGCAGGCCAATGTCATTTCTCAAACTGGCCTGACATCGACCAGTTTCACTCCCGCAACAAATCTGACGGCGGGCAACTATCGAGCCTGGGTGCGAGCCGTCAGTACGACCGCCGAATTAAGTCCCTGGAGCATCGAAGTCAATTTCACAGTCACTGCGACGGCTCCGACGATCGATGTGGCGGATACCGACTGGAAACTCACCGGACTGTTGAAGTCCGCGCTGGTTCAACCGGACGCCGGAGACACTGAAACGAGCCTGATGCGGACTGTTAAACATCCTCAATCAGAAGCCACTGCTCACGATCCGGATTTCGAAGTCGCGACTCAAACGCGACCTGCAAGTCTGTTCGTGCGGTCAGACCAAACAGTCCGGCAACTGCATGATCTGGATGTGGATCGCCTTATGGCGGAATTCGCTTTGCACGAATTTACAGCCGCCGTGATCTCGCCCCTTTGAGATCGTCTTTGGGATCAGACGCGCTGCGGCATTGAATCGCCCGATTGTCCGAATCGACCTGAAATGCGTGCAGCGGCGCAGGGCAATCCGCAGGTGAGGCGACTGTCGTCTTTATCGAGATAAGCTGGCAGCTTCATCGTTACCCACATTTTCGTTGTGTGCATTGGCGAGTTTCATTCAGCCCCAACGCAGGGATGATGGAGTCATGGTTTAATTTTTGGGTCCCAAAACCTCCGGTCCACCGGCGTGAAGCCGGATGGGGCCGATGCACGCAGGCGTAGTCCCCTGTTGTTCACACACTCGGACCACATCCACGATGGAAAGGTCAGTGGTTTTGAAGGACTTCCCGAAAAGATGTGGGTAAGCATGAGCTCGGCAAGCAGGACATGGCATACACTTCAGAGAACTTCATGTTGTTGCGGCTTTGAGACTGTCTTCATTGGCTGTCCGTCATTGAAATACGTCAAGGCGATTTGGAGAGAAATATCATGCGACTTGGTTTCATTGCAATCCTGTTGTGCTGGGCTTCGGTTGCCACGGCAAAGGATGTCCTTGTCGAAGCGGAAAGCTTTACCAACGCCGGCGGTTGGAGTCTGGACACTCAGTTCATCCGCGAAATGGGTTCGCCGTACATGCTGGCTCATGGGTTGGGGAAGCCGGTGGCGGATGCCACAACAACCGTTGAGTTCCCGGAAGCCGGCACTTACAAAGTTTTCGTGCGAACCAAAGATTGGGTCGCGCGCTGGAAGGCCGATGGACAGCCGGGGCGATTTCAGGTGCTGTTGGATGGCAAACCTCTGGGCGAAACGTTTGGCACTACCGGCGCCGAATGGGATTGGCAGAGCGGCGGTACAGTGGAGATTGCTCAGAAGTCCGTCACACTGAGTCTGCATGATCTCACCGGGTTCGACGGTCGCTGCGACGCGATCTTTTTC
The DNA here is from genome assembly GCA_043722015.1 of Candidatus Kuenenia sp. Lineage (GTDB taxonomy): Bacteria > Planctomycetota > Planctomycetia > Planctomycetales > Planctomycetaceae > SXXK01. The sequence continues at coordinate 8,031 of JAYSPO010001136.1, forward strand.
ACGAAGACGGATGATAAGCCGCCGAATGACACACAGCCATTGTCGGCCTGGCGTCGCGAGCAGCTTGGTCTGAAACTCGAACCTACAAAACGAGATGGCTACGATCTGGTTGTTGTGGGTGGCGGATACTCCGGCATGGGTGCTGCGATTTCAGCGGCTCGGATGGGTTGCAAGGTTGCCCTCATTCAGGATCGCCCGGTGCTCGGCGGAAACGGCAGCAGCGAAGTATGCGTCTGGGCGATGGGAAATATTCGACGCGGCAAGTTCCCGCGCATCGGTGAGATTATCGAAGAGTTCGCCGATCATGCCACCAAGTCTCCGGGACGGGCTGAGGAATTCGGTGATGACCTGAAGGAAGGGGTCGTCAGAGCCGAAAAGAACATCGATCTCTTCCTCAATCACCATGCCTACGCAGTGAAGACGGACAAGAATCACATCGTGTCCGTCACCGCGTTCGACACACGTACCAGCGAGCATTCCGAGTTCATCGGGAAACTGTTCAGCGATTGCACCGGACACGCCACGATCGGGTTTCTGGCCAATGCCGACTGGGACATGGAAGCCAAAGGCCGCATGGGCATGAGTAACATGTGGGCGTGGGACGAAGTCGCAGAATCAACCACGTTTCCGGAAACGCCATGGGCGCTGGATCTGACAATGGACGACTTTCCGTATCCGCGCGATCATCATGGCCAGTGGTTCTGGGAAAGCGGTTTCGACAAAGATGCGATCGGCGATTCGGAAAGTATCCGCGACTGGAATCTGCGTGCTGTCTACGGTGCGTTCAATGCGATGAAGAACCGCGATGGAGCGGACAAGCACAAGTCCGCGATTCTGACATGGGTCGCTTACATCGGAGGTCCTCGCGAATCGCGACGCCTGATGGGCGATTTGATTTTGACTCAGGACGACATTGTCTCAAAGCAGGAATTTGCAGACGGCTGTGTGCCCAGCACATGGTCAATCGATCTGCATTATCCCAAAGATCAGTACGCAAAAAAAATTGCCGAAAACCCGTTTATCAGTATTGCCGTGCATGATCAGCGGATAGATCGGCAGTACGGTTATCCGATTCCCTATCGCTGTTTCTATTCTCGCAACATCGACAACCTGTTCATGACCGGTACCTGGCACAGTTGATCGATCTGCTTAAGTTGCCCGGCAAAGCGCGGCGCAACACGGTGTACGAGAAGATCACGATTCCGGAGGATGCGATGACGCTGGCCGGGCCGCTGGGCCCCGCATCCGGCCTTGATCCGGAAAAACTCGGCGGCATCGTGATCGACGATAAGGCAGCGGAGACAACCGGCGACTGGACCGAAGGCACCGGGCTGAAAGGCTACGTCGGCTACGGCTATGTGTACTCCTCCGATGTGAAAGGCACGATCCGCTTCCCGTTTGAAATCCCGGACGCTGGCAAATACGACGTCAGAATCTGCTGGCAGCCGCACGAAAACCGTGCAAAGCATGCGAGAGTTGTGCTCACGTTCCATGGCAAGCCCACGGAGACAACTGTTGATATGACCAAAACCGCGCCTCTGGAAAATGGTTTCATGTCGCTCGGCGAGATTGAAGCAAAACCCGGCGAGAGTGGCTCCGTGGAAATGTTCGTGAACGGCGCGGGTGGTTTCGTCCATGCCGATGCCATACAAATCGTGCCGGTGGAAGTGCAATGCCGCTCAGAGTCCTGGCCGCAAAGCAGCACAAGGCTCGCAATTACGCTTCGCACGGGAAGGGAGGTTGTTCTCGTGCATAAACTTTGTTCTCACCAAGGTTCGGACTCGGCGAGGATAAAATCGGACAGTAGCCGTCACGCTCCGCCGTGACGAGCCTTGAACCGGGCCACATGAATGGAGTGCCCGCGCTGATTGTCGTTCAGGCCATGAAACGGCGATGGTCGTGGGAAACTGTCTCGGTTCTTGAGTATTGAAGGACATATGCTCATCACGGCGGAGCGTGATGGCTACTTTGGGTTGCGGGCGAAGCCCACGCTGGGAGTTTTCGTGGCCAGCAAGTCTTCACGGTCGTCTTTTCGATTCACTCAAGTGACCCGCGTGGTGTTGCTCAGTGCGATCTTTCTATGCATTCACTGGCAGCATGATCGTTTCATGCGAAGGCAACTGCAGGTTGCCAGTTGGTCGGACGTCATGCCGGTGATTCGCGAGGTTCTGCCTGGCGCGGAATCAGTTGAAGAGATCAATTCGACGGCGCTCGCAACCGTCCTTGATGCCGACCGTCACGAACTGGGTTCGGTCGTTCGCACGTCACCGATGGCGAATCACATTCTGGGGTTCTCCGGCCCGACGGATGTGCTGCTGGTGTTTGATAAGCAGGGGATTCTCATCGCCACGCGAGTGATCTCCAGCCAGGATACCCGCGATCACGTGCAGCAGATGGTGCAGGATCCGGAATTCCTGAATTCCCTCAACGGAAGAAAGAGGGGCGAGCTGCTGGAATTCAATAACGTGGACGCCGTCTCAGGGGCGACATTGAGCAGCTTTGCCGTGCTGGAATCGATTCGCTTTCGCCTGGCGAACGCAGATCCGGCAGTGCCGCACACGACGCCTCGTGGATCATTGAAGTTTCCGCATCCGCCGCGACTGGAGGATGTGAAGCGACTTTACCCCGAGGCAGCCAGCGTTAAACAGTCTGCCGAGAGTCACGTGGAATGGCAAGTACTCGATGTCGGTCGTCATGCGTTGGGGCAGTTGTGGCGAGCTTCACCAGTCGCCGACAACAACGTGGGATATCAAGGGCCGACGGACCTGTTGATCGCAGTTGATGAGGCTGGCCTCGTGACCGGTATCACGCCGGGCGAGAGTTTTGACAATGAGCCATACGTTGGCTATGTTCGCGACGATGCATATTTCCGTAAGCTGTTTAATGGTCAAACTCCGGCAGCTCTGGCCGCGCTGGACGCGGGCACCGTGGAAGGCGTGTCCGGAGCCACAATGACGAGTCAGTCCGCAGCGAGATCCCTGCAGATGACGGCTCAGGCGTTTATCGATGGACAGCGTTCACGAGACATGGAAGTGCAGGCTCCTGCCGAAGCGAACCAGGTATCACAGGCCTTCGAACCATTTACGCTGCTCACGCTGCGCAGTCTTTCGACCATCGCCATCACGCTGTTCGGCGTCATCCTTGGACTCACGCATCTGCGCGGACGTCGTTGGTTGCGAATTCTGTTTCAATGTGTGCTGATCGGCTGGCTGGGTCTGATCAATGGGGACATGGTGTCGCAGGCGCTGTTGCTCGGGTGGGTGCAGAGCGGGATTCCATGGCAACATGCGTTCGGCCTGACATTTCTGACGACTGCCGCATTCCTTGTCCCGATCACCACCGGTCGCAATGTGTACTGTTCTCATTTGTGTCCGCACGGTGCCGTTCAGCAGCTGGTCCGCCGCCGTGTACCGTGGCAGATGAAGTTATCGGCGACAACCAGACGCTGGCTGAATCGGATTCCCATGTTGATCATCGCATGGGTTGTTGCCATCGGAATGCTGCAACTGTCGTTCAGTGCGGTCGATATCGAACCGTTCGACGCATGGCTGTGGAACATCGCGGGGATGGCCACCATCATCGGACTCATCGCATCCTGCTTCATTCCGATGGCGTATTGTCGCTTCGGTTGTCCAACCGGTGCGTTGCTGAACTATCTTAGCCACTCCAGCGGAAAGTCGTTGAATCGCAAGGATCTTATGGTGGCAGTGCTGGTGGGGGTGTCAGCTGTCGTTTTGTGCTGGCCAGGATGAGTCGTCGGCCGGGCATGATGCATTTGTCGTCAAGGCAATAAATCACATTAATCCTGGAACAAGCGACAGTCATCTGGAGTGCGGCGACTTGTCGCCGCTTTGCCTTTCCAACACGGCAATTTTGTCAATCGGCGCCGGAAAACAGCAAACATTTGGTTTCAATTTCGTGTGAAATCGGCAGAACAAATGATCGTTTTACCAGCGCCAGATTACCTGAAAAAGAAAGCGGTGACCAGTCACCGCACTCCAAAGGTCGCTTGTTCAGGGGTTTATTTGCTGGCACATCGGAGCTCCTGCCGCCCTTGCCTGCCAGGTCATCGATGTCAGTGCCCTTGCGCAGGCAGGCTGATGGTGAAGCGGGTTCCTTTGCCAGGTTCACTTTCACACACGATCTGCCCATGGTGCGCTTCCACGATGCGGCGGACGGTTGGCAGGCCGAGGCCGCTGCCGCCGGAGCGGGTGGAAAAGAACGCCTGAAACATTTGCGCGCGGGTTTTTTCGTCCATGCCTTTTCCCGTATCGATAATTTCCAGCACGACCTGATCGCCGCGCGTGCGCGTGAGCAAATCGATGGAGCCGCCGTCCGGCATGGCTTCGATGGCGTTGCGACACAGATTCACCAGCGCCTGTCGCATCAGTGATCGATCCAGCATCACGACCGGCAAATCGGTGTCCAGATGCGGACGCAGCTCGACTTCCATACTGTTGGCCTGAGGTTCCAGAAAGTCCACGTAATCGGTCAGAATTGTGTTGAGATTTCCCGCTTCCAGATGCAGTTCGCCCGCCCGGGCAAACTGCAGGAAGGCATTCAGGACTTCTTCGAGGTTGCGACATTCGCCCTGCAGACTCGAAATCCGCCGCAGCATGCGACGCGCTCGTTGCGAATCATCGCCTTCCATTTCCTCAGCCAGCAACTCCAGATTCATGCCGATCGTCGACAATGGATTACGGATCTCATGCGCTAGCCCGCCGGCGAGTGTTGCCAGTTCCGTGTTTTCCGCCTGCAGTCGTTTTCGTTCCAGTTGCTCGTCAGAGATTTTCATCGGAAAGGATTTCGTCGTAGTGAATTGGTGAGCGGCATGCGTCAGCTTGCCGGTACAAAAACGAGGCATCGGAAGGCTCACACCGCTCCGCTCGCCGGAATCGTTTCCGGTGGCGCGAAGTATAACGTGGCACACATCCTGCGAAAACACGCCGACCAGACCCATGACGCCAGCGAAGACGTCACTCGTCACTGAATTCGATACCGTCGTACACAGCGGCCAGCGACAAACTGATGTGCAATTCCGGCAGTGGAATACTGTCCGTCAGCTCTGTCAGCACCCGACGTTCAAAGCCAGCCGACCGGCGTTCGTAGACAACGGCTCCGATGGCTGACTGTTCCAGCAGAATGTAGTGTGTCAGACTCGGGATGGTCAGATACGCTTCACGTTTTTCGCCATCATCGATTCGCCGAGTGCTCTCGGAAAGCACTTCGACAATCACGCTTGGCAGATCCTGAAACACATCGCTCTGAGGATTCGGGCGGCAGATCACCGAGGCATCCGGATAATAGAAACGAGTTTGATTCGACATTCGCACTCGAATCTTCGTGTCTGAATTGAACGCTCGACAAGGCTTGCCCTGAAGTTGACTAAAAAGTGAGCCCAACGCGTTGCTGGCAATAATATTGTGCGCATTCCGTGCTCCAACCATCGCGTGAACGAGCCCTGCCACGTACTCATGCTTCACTGAAGATCGCTGCTCGCCAGCGAGATAATCTTCCACGGAGATAAAGTCGATTTTTCGTACTGTACTCATCATAAACTTTCGAATGTACGCAATGAATGCCGCGCGATGCTGTGGTTCATGGACCGTGAAGGATAACAAGACCAGCGAATCCGGCCATCCGAAATCCTGATCTTCATTATTCAGATCAACCGTTTGACGACGGCATGCCACTCCTGCCGGATCCCCTGTATCACACTGGATTATGTTTTTGCTGCTTCTCAGTGTCGGGGACATCCTGCAGGCTCTGGAAAATATGGGGCAGGCAAACTAGCATTCCCGTTCCTTTCGCAGTCTTTTTCCTGTGCCTGTTGACGAGAGTCCGGTGCCATGCCCAAAGTCAAGTTTGTCAACGAAAAAATCACCGTCGATGCTACCGCAGGCGAAGACCTCAGAACGGTGGCACGCAAAAATGGCGTGCAGCTGTATTCAGGCCCACATAAATTGGTGAACTGCATGGGAATGGGCATGTGCTGCAGTTGCAATGTCGTCCTGGCCAAGGGCAAAGAAAACGTCTCCAGAAAAGGAATTCTGGAAGGGCTCTGGAAGTGGCTCAACCCGTTGCTTGGTCTCAAGATCTTCTCCAACCCGGAAAAAGAAGTCCGTCTTGCCTGTCAGACCAAAGTGAGCGGCGACGTGGAAGTTGAAACACATCCACCGATCAACTGGCACGGTGAAAAGTTCTGGAACTGACAGTGTCGCATAGAGTCCTGGTAGTTTGTCACTCTTACTTTGATGGATCGGGTGGCCGGGGCTGGACAGAGCGGAGCGAAGGAAGCCCCTGGGGTTTCGGGGGTTGCGCCCTCCATTCCCGGCCACACCTCAATCCATCAGTGACACAGCACTGGGACATTCATGTCTCAGGCATTCGACTTTCGATGGACAACGACTTTTGTCATTGCCACGTCGCATGGATAACAACGGACATGAATGTCCATCCTACGTAATCTGGTGAGATCATCACTATCGACCCTGCTCGAAAACGAAAACTCCGGTCAGCGGTACTTAAGTGGTACGATCAGCATGGACGCCGGTTGCCGTGGAGAACGTCCGCCGATCCCTATCGTATCTGGCTCAGTGAAATCATGCTGCAGCAGACGACTGTCGCTGCCGTCGTTCCGTACTTCGCGCGATTCGTGGCAAAGTTTCCGGACGTAAGCTCGCTTGCGGCGGCGCATGTGGACGACGTGCTACGACTATGGGAAGGACTTGGTTATTACAGTCGTGCGAGAAATCTCCACAAAGCGGCGGTGGCGATTGAGCAGAATCATGGCGGTGTGTTTCCTGGCGACACAGAATCGCTGCAGGCATTGCCGGGAATTGGTCGTTACACCGCAGGCGCGATTGCTTCGTTCGCGTTTGATCAACCCGCGCCGATTGTGGAAGCGAACACCGAACGACTTTACGCGCGGCTGTTGGCACTCACTGACGACGTTCGATCGACCGCCAGTCAGCGCAGGTTGTGGGACTTTGCGACGATCATCGTGCCGCAGAATCGCCCTGGCGATTTCAATCAGGCTTTGATGGATATCGGATCGCAGATTTGTCGTCCGCAGGAACCGGACTGCGAGCGCTGCCCGCTCAGGACATGCTGCGCAGCGTTTGCACAGGGGCAGCAGAATGAGTTGCCTCGTCGAAAACCTCGCGTGCGAATCACAGCCGTTGATGAAATCTGCGTCGTCATTCGATGCAGGCACAGATATCTGCTGCGACGGCGTACCGCGGGAGAACGCTGGGCCGGGATGTGGGATTTTGTGCGATTTGAAATGGACGAATCGGAACTGAAATTTCTCCCAATGACCACTTCGAAAAAACGAAGCACATCCGAGCGCCGCCTGTTTGCCGACCCGCACAACCAGTTGCCGGAGACGGTCAGGCAGCAGGTACACGATCTGATCGGAGCCAAAGTCGGCGACGTCGTCGCCACAACAGAATTCACGTATTCCGTGACGCGTTATCGCGTCTGCCTGAAGAGTTTTCTGTGTGACGGCACGCTGGATGCGAAAGAAAAAAAAGACGGCACCCAGTGGTTCACAACGGCAGAACTGGCGGAACTGCCGTTATCGAAAACCGGGCGATTGGTTGTCCAGTGGCTGACCAGCCTCGCGAAATGACGGTCTCTGGAGGCTGTCTGAATACCGCCATTTTTGTGAGCGGCAAGGCGCTAGCCGCCGGCTTTTTGCAGGCGAATTACCCGCGGCTAGCGCCTTGCGGCTCACGGTTTTGAAGTATCGGGACAGTCTCCGTGGGAAAACAAACCCAGGCAGCCCAGACCACTATTCCTGCGGCTTCGTCAGGTTATCGGCGTGCATTTTTTTCGTCTCCTCCACCACTGCCGACCATTCCGGATGCGTGTGAATCGCAACAAGATCTTCGTCGTCCTGAAGATGTTCAAAGTCATCAAATTCTGTCGCAATCGTCAGCCGCAGCAGCTCAATCGCCCGATCGCCGTAGCGTTTTTTCTGTTCGTCGGAAACGTTCGGATTTTCGAGGGCTCGTGAATAAGAACACGCCCCGTTGTACAGACTGGAAAGATCGCTGGGAGCCGTCACGACCAATTTCTCAGCATACTCCAGACCCGCTTCGGTATCGCCCAGACGGATCTGGCACAGGGCAATCATGCTCTCAATATCCATGTTTTCCGGGGAGAGGCGATCGCAGATTCTGAGGTCACGCATGGTTTCATTAAAACGATTCAGATGCATCAATACGGAAGATCGCTGGATGTACATTCGCGGCAGGTAAGGATCCTGTTCGATGCACTCCGTGTACATCGCGAGCGTCTCCTCGTTGTCTTCAAACTTATCTTCATTCTTACCCAGCATCTCCAGGCGCTGAGCCAGCATCTGGATGCCCGGAGAACGCCGGTCGGCATCCCGAATCTGCAGCGCAGCTTTCTCTCGCAGGCCTTTGTTCTCGCAGCGTGCCACGCGGTTCAGACTGCGACGACATTCCGGATGCGCAAACATCGCGATGGTTTCAATCAGGCGATGCACATAAATTTTGTGCTCAATCGGGAAATCTTCTGCCGTGCCGACTTCTTCGACAGCTTTCGCCAATCGGGCCGTGAGCATTGCGATCGATTCTTCGGACGCATCAATCGCCAGCAGTTGAATCGTGTCTGATGCAATCGAACGCGCGATTGAGCGTTCGGCCGTGTTCTGTTCGGTCGTGTCCAGAAATGGCGTGTCGATCAGCGTTTGAGCCAGCGGCTTCCAGCGCGGATGATCCAGCATGACAAGATAACGCAGCGTCAGTTGCGTGGCTACAGGCGGCAGAGCATCAAATTCATCAATGATGTGATCCAGCTGGCCTGCCGACGCACATCGCAGCATGGCCTGGGCTGAGAGTTGTTGTTGCGATGCATCAATGTCGGACTTCAGATCCTTCAGCAGCATTTCCGTCCATTTTGGCGATGGCAGCTGCACGACCGCTCTCCGCACACTTTCGCTGATGCGTTCCGATCGAATTCGCTGATCAAGACACTCACGAATCATCGTATCATCGGCAGAATTCCCCGCGTCGACCAGCGCCGCGAGTGCGATGTCCTGCAATCCCGCGTCGGACAGTTGCAACAAATGACGGCGGAGTGCATCCAAAGTCCCGGCGTGCCGCTGCTGTCTCAAAAATGCCAGTGCGGAACTCATCAGGCTGCTCTGATTCGATGCGAAACGACGGGGCAGACCGAATGCATCGGGCGGCTCATCACCATCGGGTTCCAGCAAGGCGGCTGGATTTTCATCCACACTGACGAGAGTCTTCGCTCCTGTCGCTGCGTCCTGAAGTTTCTCTGCCACGTATCCGGCAACCATGGATGTCCAGCGTTCGCCGTTCAGTTGAATGATGGCGTTCAGGATCTGGTGCTGCATTTCCGGCTTGCTCCTGCTGGCCTGCCACAGTTCCGTCATTGCGGTTTCTGCGGCCGGGTCCAGGCTACCGATGAGTGAGCGCAAGGCAGTACTTGAGACCTGCGGATGACTGCTCTCACTCAAGCTCCGCAGCGCCTTCACCGATTTTGAGCCGGGAATCAGATTCAGATAGCCCGCCACTTCAATCTGCAATTCAGGAGATCCCTGCAACGCTTCATCAATTATGCCTTCGGCCTGTTCGGGTGTCAGACGATCCGCCGCACCGGCCATTGCCGCGCGACGAATGCCGGGAGCCGGATGACGCAGATCGGCCACGACCAGTTCCAGGGGAATGTGTCGATAGACGGGAGTCAGCGCGTTGGCAATCGCGGCTTCAGCAGTCGGCAGCACCAGGATCGGACGTCGATAGAGTCCATACTGTCTGTTAACCGCTTCGGTCAGGCCACCGACAATGATCTGTTGAAACTGAATCTGCTGCCGCGGAAATGGCGGCGCGAGGCGGGGGATGAACCGCATGTTCGGATCATTCGCACTCGCGGTCGTGTCGAGCATTGTGGTCAGCCACAAATTGAATTCTTCATGGATCACCGGTAACTGTGCGCGCGTGGATGAGATCAGGATCCGTTCGATCTTTGCGGTCGAAGCAGACTTGAGCACACTGGCAATGGGCCAGATCGCGAGGACATCCAGATTGCGATTCGTGGTGATCTGCAGCAGGCAACCCTCAGGCCCCAGGCGAGTCTGCTGAAAGCCGCTTTGCCTGCGGACCTCCTCGTTCAGATCAATGTCGATGGGTTTTTGATCTGTGGCATCCGCGACAGGCGGCTGCCAGCGAAGAATCATCGACGGCTCTTGACCGTTGTACACTATGGAGCCGAATCCGACCCAACCTGCGGTGGACTGACCGGGTGTCATTGTGCTGCGAGGAAAATTCGGATGTGAATCGACGGACCCGAGTTCTGCAGGTTCTCCGTTGATCAATAATTGAAACTGTTCACGGGCAATTGTCTGTGGTTCGTCCGAGGAATTTTCGACGTTCACGGCGATGATCAGCCGCAGTACAAATTCCTGTGCGTCGGGTCCAACATTCAACGACGCTTCGATCTCAGAGACGGTGACCTTGAGTGTCGATGCGACGACACCATCCGGCATCGCATCGCCCTGCTCGTCACATGGTGATGCACCAAGATATCCTGGCAGATGAAGACTGCCGATCAGAAATACGGTGATCACTATTCGATTGAAAAACCTGCGAAGCATTGCTGCACCTCAAATCCTAAACAACTGCAGTCGCCGACGTCTGCCGGATCGAACCAACCCGCGATATTCGTCCGCACGGTCGTTCCGACTGCAGTACCCCTGTTTCGCAGCATAACGATCCCGCACGCCGCTGCGAATTGCAGAATGCTAAAACTGCAATTTCTGCAGGGGTTGATTGGTTTGCAGGGTAGTGCGTCGTCAGGACTAAGAATTTGGGTTGAGTCTGTAG
>JAYSPO010001137.1:0-3235 GCA_043722015.1 Candidatus Kuenenia sp.
AACGAAAGAACTTATGCACGAGTGCTTATCCGGAGGTGTAGATGATGCATGGCCGAATTCTGACGAATCCGGCTCCGATAGAACATCTCAGTCAAACCCGCGCCGTGTTCAGGGAAGGCCGGGAGTCTATCAGTCATGTCGTTGCAGCGGAACGGTAACGGTTGAGCCGATTGGCCTGAACCGCCAAAATGCCCGTTGCTCGCCAACATCGTGAAGCGACGCCTGATCTGCCCAGGTCAGGCCGTCCAGATGAATTACGAAAACAGGTTCCGTGGCGATGATCTGAAACGTTCCATGGTCGAGACGTTTGACGGTTCCTCGGTCGTTACTCACTGGTCCTGCATAATCCAGATACAACAAACGATGGGGCGGCTGCGGTTCAGCCGCAATCGGTTCATCACAACACGGTTGTCGCAGCAGGCGCCAGCACAGCGCATAGTCACCATGCTCCAGCAAGAAATCCCAGTGCCAGTACGGATGATCGTGCAGCAGAATGCAGAAGCGTTGCGTCATGGGATATTAGCCGTCTGTCTGCGCTTTAAAGGCGGATCAATACCCGTCGGACACCACATCGGCGTCGAAGTGAATGGGTTCCAGCTTCAACCGCAGACGGCATTCGTCGAGCATCGCCTGAGTCGCGCTGGCACCGATGCGCGTGACGCCGATTTCCCGACACTGCAATAAGCTGTCCATGTCCCGCACGCCGCCAGCGGCCTTGACCTGTACATTCGGATCGGCATATTTCCGCATGAGTCGCAGATCGTCCATGGTGGCCCCACCAGTCCCGTAACCGGTGGATGTCTTGACCCAGTCGGCCTTGAGTTCACTGCAGATTTCGCAGAGTCGGATCTTCTGCTGGTCTTCCAGAAAGCAGTTTTCAAAGATCACTTTGACTTTCTGGCCCGCAGCATGAGTCACAGAAATCACGGCCTCAATGTCCTGACGCACATAGTCCCAGTCGCCGCTGAGGACTCGACTGATATTGCACACCATATCCAGTTCTTCTCCGCCGTCCGCCAATGCCTGCCGCGCTTCGGCAACTTTGACCACTGTCGTGTGGCCACCATGAGGGAACCCGATCACTGTGCTTGCCTTAACGCCGGATCCTTTGAGGATCTGAGCACATCGGTGCAGATAGTGAGGCTGAATACACACACTGCCTGCCTTAAACACCACAGCCATGCGGCAACCGATTTCAAAGTCCGCAAAAGTTAACGTGGGCTTTAGCAACGAATGATCGATCATTCGTGAGATCTCTTCGTAGGTGTAGTTCATATGTTCAGACTCTCGATGTCGAATTCAAATGGAATGATATCCAGGGTTCAGCCTGTTGTGTTTGGTGAGCCGGGATGCGTTAGCACCCGGACACTCGGCATGGCACCATGCTGTGCTGCGGATTATGCCAGATAACGGAATTCATGTCACATCTCACGGACTTCTGAAATTCAGATCTCCGGCAACGCCTGAATTTTCGGCAGCGCCGGATTGAGCGGCTTAACAGAACCAGGCCGGAACGACGGCAATTTGTGCGCTTTCGCCGCATGTTTGCCGGAAGAACGCCGTTTTTCAGTTGCTTTTGGCTGAACACTTGCAGAAATCGCCGAAACCATCTTTGTATGGAGTCAAGATGGAATGCGTACGTTTGCGCTGTGCGACAGCAGCCCGTTACGCCACTGCAGGAGGGATGTCGGATGCGACTTGAACGGAATTCAATCATCGCCATTACGCTGCTTTTGATGGCAGGCTGCTCGGCCAATCGTCAGGCACGTCAGGCGGACAGCGTATCCGATTCAACCGATCCGGTCCCCATGCCGTTGCGTCATGCGGATGAATACGATTCCGGCGCCGGGGATTACGAATATGAGCCAGTTCCGTCGAGCGGTGACGGTCCGGGGCGTTCACGAACACCAGCCCCGCCACCAGTTCCCACGCGAGAACCCGTTCCGGCACCGCCTGCGATTGGCGTTTCCCGCGTGAAAAGCGTGAGCTGGCTGCGAAATACCTTTCATAGATCCGAGAGCAACAACTGCGGTGACGATGCAGGTATTGACGGCTGCACTACCGGCCAGCAGACCCATTTGCCACCGGAGTACTTTAACGAAGGCTGTGGCACAACGCCCGATACGAAGCAGGCACCACCTACTCAATGTCGAAAAAAGACAAATCGTTCTGAAGTGATGCAGGGCTGGAATCTGCCTGCAAAAACACATCGGCCCAAACGAGTTCAAACGTCATACAATTGCGGCGAAGGAATGGTGAGTGATCCTGGCCTCATTATGCCGGAAGGCTGCAATTCTTCCGTAAACGACCGGAAATCTCATCGCCATGCACCTCCGGCTGTGAAGCACTCTATCGGCGGTACGCCGGTCGATCCGAGCACAACTTCTCACGGCAATCACGGTGGCAGTCTAGCCGAACCACTTCAGGAAAATGGCTGGGATGATCACGGTGGTTCGCACGATCAACGTGTCTCTCCCGACGAGATGCTGGATCTGCCCTCAACGCTTGAAACACCAATCAAAGAACAAGCGCCGCAACATGTTCCCAATGTACCAATCCCCGAACCCGCGTCTGGGCCACCGATACCGGAATCGGCCACCAGATTGTTGCCAGCACCAGCAATTCAAACTCCGGACGCCCCCGCTGCTGTGCCCCGGCAAATCAGCCTGGACAGCGTGAAACGAAGTGTACAACCACCGATGTGGCCTCGTCTGGGCTCAGCTGCGGCGACTTCGGGCAACGCACCGATTGTCACTCCCGCTCGGGCCGATGATGCTTCACTGCCAGTCATTCAGCCCGGTCGCAGAATCTGAGTTTCCTAATTCGACTGTCCCAGATTCATTCCCAGGAGCATGGAATGGCGTTGAAAAAGGTGTCTGGAACTTTGGAGGCATCAGAAAACACTCCGAAAAACTGATGCCGGAGAGTTCCTGACACCTTTTTCAACCAATCCGGGACAGTCGAACTTAACTCAATTCACGGTCGGGAGTTGTGCAAGTTCGTACTGAAATCCACCTGACAGTATCGGAAAACGGCACCAGGTCTTAGGATCCAGGTTCTTGTCATCGACATGGAACGATGGTGCGTAGCGTTCACGTTTCCACTGGTTTCTGGACCACAGCGTGAAGAAGCGACGAACCCACGTGGTCAGTTGACCGGCACTGTATTCCAGATGTTCCCGGCGCAGCGTCTCCATGATTTCTGCGGGACTGAGTTTGTCACGAATCGCCAGACG